>QEUR01000089.1 GCA_003577095.1 Acidobacteriota bacterium | reverse complement strand
GCAGTGCACGTTGACCGCGTCGTACAGCGCGGTGTCGGGGGTGGGGTCGAGCACGCCGATGCCGTCCTCGAGGGTCACCTCGAGCCCGTCGCGGGCCTCCACCTGGGTGGCGGGGAGCATCGACTCGTTCGTGCGGCCCTCCGGCCCGTGGACCCGGACGTAGGCGTTGGGCTCGTCGACGCCGGCGGTGAGGACACCGCGCGGGCGACGGCGGTAGATCGAGTCGCCGACCCGGCGGGTGCCGTCGGCGAGGAGCGCGGAGGCGACGGTGTCGCCCGGGTGGGCGTCGACGGGGCGGCCGTCGACCGTGAGGCGCAGCGTCCGGCTGCGGTCGACGGTGCCGCCGGCTACGGTGCGCTGGGGCTGGGCCATGTCAGGCCTCCTTCGTGGTCTCGGGGGCGGTCCCGGCGACGGCGCCGGGGCGGGCGAGCGCGGCATACTCCGGCGGTGGCTGCTCCCCGGCGCGGTAGACCGCCTTGATCTCGTAGGTGAGGGTGTCGCGGACGACGTTGAACCACTTGCGGCAGCCGGCGCTGTGGACCCAGCGCTCGGCGTGGGGGCCGCGCGGGTTGTCGCGGTAGAAGAGGTAGTGGGCCCACTCCTCGTCGGTGAGGGCGGAGGGGTCCGCCGGGTAGGCGACGTGCGCCTGGCGCCCGTAGTGGAACTCCTGCTCGTGGCGCGGCCCGCAGTGGGGGCAGTCGATGATCAGCATGGGTGGACTCCTCGTCAGTGGGCGACCGCGGCGGCGCCGTGCTCGTCGATGAGGGCGCCGGTCTCGAAGCGCTCGAGGCTGAACGGCGCGTTGAGGGCGTGGGGCTCGCCGGTGGCGAGGGTGTGGGCGTAGGCCAGGCCGGCGCCGGGGACGGCCTTGAAGCCGCCGGTCCCCCAGCCGGTGTTGACGAACAGGTCGTCGACCGGCGTCCTGCCCATGATCGGGCTGGCGTCCATCGTCACGTCGACGATGCCGCCCCAGGTCCGCAGCACGTGCGCCCGGGCGAAGATCGGGAAGAGCTCGACGGCCGCGGCCATCTGCTCCTCGATGACGTGGAAGGACCCGCGCTGGCCGTAGCCGGTGTACTGATCGACACCGGCCCCCATGACCAGCTCGCCCTTGTGCGCCTGGGAGACGTAGACGTGGATGTGGTTGGACATCACGACCGTCGGGTGCACCGGCTCGAAGAGCTCGGAGACCAGGGCCTGCAGCGGGTGCGACTGGATCGGCACCCGGATGCCGGCCAGGTCGGCCAGGGTCGAGGTGCTGCCGGCGACGCACAGGCCCACGCGGCCGGCGTTGATGCGGCCGCGGGTGGTCTCCACCCCGACGACCCGGTTGCCGTCCTTGACGAAGCCGGTGACCTCGCAGTTCTGGATGAGGTCGACCCCGAGCTCGGCGGCCCGGCGGGCGTAGCCCCAGGCGACCCAGTCGTGCTTGGCGATGCCGGCGCGCGGCTGGTAGGTCGCGCCGAGGACCGGGTAGCGCAGGTTGTCGGTGTTGATGATCGGGCACAGCTCGCGGACACCGTCGGCGTCGACGAACTCCGCGTCCACGCCGTTGAGCTTGTTGGCCTCGACCCGGCGGACGGACTCGCGCACGTCCTGCAGGGTGTGGGCCAGGTTGAGCACGCCGCGCTGGGAGAAGAAGACGTCGTAGCCGAGGTCCTCCTCGATCGTCTCCCAGAGCTTGAGCGACGCCTCGTAGATCGCCGACGACTCGTCCCACAGGTAGTTGGACCGGATGATCGTGGTGTTGCGGGCCATGTTGCCGCCGGCGAGCCAGCCGCGCTCGAGCACCGCGACGTTGGTGATCCCGTGGTGGGCGGCCAGGTAGTAGGCGGTGGCCAGGCCGTGCCCGCCGCCGCCGACGATCACGACGTCGTAGGAGCTCTTCGGCTCCGGGTTGGCCCAGAGGAAGTCGGGGTGCTGCGGCAGGTTGCGGGGGTCGTAGCTCATGACAGTCCCTCCGGGAGGTTCGGGTAGAGCGGGAAGCGGTCGGCGAGCGCCCGGGTGCGCCGGCGCTGCTCGTCGAGGGTGGCCGCGTCGTCGTGCAGGAGGGTCTGGGCGATGATGTCGGCCACCTCCTCGAAGGCCTCGCGGTCGAGGCCGCGGGTCGCCAGCGCAGAGGTGCCGATCCGCAGGCCCGAGGAGACCATCGGCGGGCGCGGGTCGAACGGGACCGTGTTGCGGTTGATGGTGATCCCGACCTCGTGCAGGCGGTCCTCGCCGACCTTGCCGTCCAGCTCGCTGTCGCGCAGGTCGACGAGCACGAGGTGCACGTCGGTGCCGCCGGAGACGAGGCGGATGCCGCGGGCGGCGACGTCGTCGCGCAGGAGCCGGGCAGCGACCGCCTGGGCCCCCTCGAGGGTGCGGCGGGCCCGGTCGGCGAACTCCTGGGTGCCGGCCAGCTTGAGCGCGACGGCCTTGGCGGCGACGACGTGCTCGAGCGGCCCGCCCTGCTGACCGGGGAACACCGCGCTGTCGATCTTCTTGGCCAGCTCCTGGGTGGACAGGATGATGCCGCCGCGGGGGCCGCCGAGGGTCTTGTGGGTGGTCGTGGTGACGACGTCGGCGTAGGGCACGGGGCTCGGGTGCAGGCCGGCCGCCACCAGTCCGGCGAAGTGCGCCATGTCGACCATGAGTCGGGCGCCCACCTCGTCGGCGATCTGGCGGAAGCGGGCGAAGTCGAGCTGGCGCGGGAAGGCGGACCAGCCGGTCACGATGAGCCTGGGCCGGGTCTCCCGGGCGATCCTGGCCACCTCGTCCATGTCGAGGAGCATCGTCGCGGGGTCGACGCCGTAGGGCACCGGGCGGTAGAGCTTGCCGGAGAAGTTGAGGCGCATGCCGTGGGTCAGGTGGCCGCCGTGGTCGAGGGACAGCCCCATGAAGGTGTCGCCGGGGTCGAGCAGGGCGCTGAGGGCGGCGGCGTTGGCCTGGGCGCCCGAGTGCGGCTGGACGTTGGCGTGCTCGGCGCCGAAGAGCGACTTGGCCCGCTCCCGGGCGAGCTCCTCGATCACGTCGACGTGCTCGCAGCCGCCGTAGTAGCGGCGGCCCGGGTACCCCTCGGCGTACTTGTTCGTCAGCACCGAGCCCTGCGCCTGCAGGACCGCGACCGGGGCGAAGTTCTCCGAGGCGATCATCTCCAGGGTCTGCTCCTGGCGCTGGGCCTCGAGGCGGATGGCGGCGGCCACCTCCGGGTCCACCGCGTCCAGGCCCGCCTGCAGCGAGGTTCCGGCGAGTGCTGTGCTCATCATGCTCCGTTCGTCGACAACTGATATATGAGATGTCGGGTAATCTTGGTTCCCCCCGCCCGTCATGTCAACCCCCAGCCGAGAAGTCCCGCCGGAGTGTCCGGTGGCCCCGCCCGACCCGAGGAGCCCGACGTGCCCGTCACCACCACCGCCGACCTGGGGTCCGGCCAGGCCGACCTCTCGCTGGCGCAGTCGGCCTACCTGCGCCTGCGCGAGCGGCTCGTCATGCTCGACATCCCCCCGGGGGCCCCGCTGCAGGAGCAGGGGCTGTCCAGCGAGCTCGGCGTGGGCCGCACCCCGCTGCGCGAGGCCATCAAGCGGCTGGAGGTGGAGCGGTTCGTGGAGACCTTCCCGAGGCGCGGCACCTTCGCCACCCGGGTCGACCCCACGGCGCTGGAGGAGATCAGCGAGGTCCGGCGGGCGCTGGAGCCGCTGGCGGCCCGGCGCGCCGCCCGCCTGGTCGACCCGGCCGGCCGCCGGCTCGCCGACGCCGTGTCCGCGCGGCTGCTGGAGCTGCACGAGCACGCCTCGCCCCGTGACCACATGGCCATGGACGTCCAGGTCCACCAGACGGTCTACTCCCTGGCCCGCAACAGCCACCTCGAGTCCTCCCTGACCCACTACCTCTTCCTCGCGCTGAGGATCTGGTCGGTCGCCGTGCGGCGGCTGGAGGCGGTGGCCGACCACGTCTCCGAGCACCAGCACATCCTGCAGGCCGTCCGGGACGGCGACGAGGACCTGTCCGCCGGCCTGATGGTCGACCACATGGAACGTTTCGAGGCGGCGATCCGGCGGGTGCTGTAGCGGCGGACGGCCCCGGCGCGCCGTAGGCTCCCGCCATGCCCGCCACCTTCCACGTGCCCACGGCCCTGGTCGTGGCCGCGGTCTTCGTCGTGCTCCTCGTCGTGCTGTGGTGGCGCCGGCGCAGGATCGCCCACGGCTTCCTCTCCGAGGCCGACCAGCTGACCCACGAGGCGCTGCGCTCCGGGTTCCAGGCCGGCCGGCACCTGCGCTCCGGGCTCACCGCAGACACCGCCGAGAAGGCGGTGCGCCACCTGCGCCTCGTCCTCGGCGGGTCCGCGCTCGCGGTCTGCGACGGCCAGGAGGTCCTCGCCTGGACCGGCCACGGCGAGCACCACCGGGCCCAGGCGCTCGGGCACGCCCGGCAGACGCTGGAGTCCGGCGACACGGCGGTGCTCACCCGTCGGGACCTGCCGTGCTCGCGGCCCGACTGCACGGTGCGCGCGGGCGTGGTGGCCCCGCTGGTGGTGGAGGAGCGGGTGATCGGGACCCTCACCGCATACTCCGAACGACCCTCGCCCGGGCTGGCCCGCGCCCTGGAGCAGGTGGCCTCCTGGGTGAGCGACCAGCTCGAGCTGGGCGAGCTGGACCGGGAGCGCACGCGGGCCGTCGAGGCCGAGCTGCGCAGCCTGCGGGCCCAGATCAGCCCGCACTTCATCTACAACTCCCTGGCCGCGATCGCCAGCTTCGTGCGCACCGACCCCGAGCGGGCGCGCGAGCTGCTGCTGGAGTTCGCCGACTTCACCCGCTACGCCCTGCGGCGCGGCGGCGCGTTCACCACGCTCGCCGACGAGCTGCGCAACATCGAGCGCTACCTCGTGCTCGAGCAGGCCCGCTTCGGCGACCGGCTCCAGGTCAACCTGCTCGTCGCGCCCGAGGTGCTCACCGTCGTGCTGCCCTACCTCGCGGTCCAGCCGCTCGTCGAGAACGCCGTGCGCCACGGCCTCGCCGACAAGGTCGGCACCGGCACGGTGACGATCACCGCCACCGACCTGGGCGACCAGGCCGAGGTCTGCGTCGAGGACGACGGCGCCGGGTCCGACCCCGAGGACGTGCGCCGCGCGCTCGACGGCGACGACTCGGCCGAGCCCGGCGGCACGGCGGAGTCGGTCGGGCTGGGCAACGTCGACGCCCGGCTGCGGCGGGTCTACGGCGACGACCACGGCCTGGTCGTGGAGACCGCCCCCGGGCTGGGGACCCGCGTCACCTTCCGCGTCCCGAAGTACGCCCCGGGCGTCCATCCCGGATGACATCGGGCCGGGGGCTTGCGCCGATCCCTACGATGTCCCCATGCGTGCCCTCGTCGTCGACGACGAACCGCCCGCCCTCTCGGAGCTGACCTACCTCCTGGAGCAGGACGGACGGTTCTCCGGCGTGGTCGCCGCAGGGTCCGGCACCGACGCCCTGCGTGCGCTCGAGGACGGCGAGGTCGACGTCGTCTTCTCCGACATCTCGATGCCCGGGCTGGACGGGATGGAGCTGGCCCGCGTCATCGCCCGCTTCGCCCGCCGCCCGCAGGTCGTCTTCGTCACCGCGCACGAGGAGCACGCGGTCGACGCCTTCGCCGTGCAGGCGACCGACTACCTGCTCAAGCCGGTCTCCCGCGAGCGCCTCGCGCGCGCGGTCGACCGCGTCGTGGAGGGTATGAAGCAGCCCGGCTTCCCGGCGCCCGTCGCCCCCGGCGCGGGGGAGGGGGCGCCGGTCCCGCCCGCCGAGCCCGCGGACGAGCGGATCGCGGTGGAGCTGGGCGGCGTGACGCGCTTCGTGCAGCGCTCGGCCATCCGCTACGTGCAGGCCCACGGCGACTACGCCCGGCTGTTCACCGCCAGCGGCTCGCACCTGGTGCGGGTCTCGCTCTCGGCGCTGGAGGAGCGCTGGGCGGATGCCGGGTTCGTCCGGATCCACCGCTCCACGCTGGTCTCGCTGCGGCACGTCGCCGAGGTCCGCCAGGTCCAGGGCCGGCTCAGCGTGGTGCTCGTCGGCGAGGGCCCCGAGCTCGCCGTCGCCCGCCGGCACTCGCGCGAGGTCCGCCAGCTCCTGCTGGACCGCTGATGGACGGCCCGGCGCCACGGCATACCCAGCGGGTGCGGGTGACCGCCTCCCGCCGCAGCGCCTCGACCGCGCGCCGGCTGCCCGTCGCGAGCGCGCTGGCCGAGCAGACCGGCGTGGGCGAGCTCTACCTCCAGGGGCTGCTGCGCGCGCAGCTGCGGCTGACCGCCGCGGTGACCGCCGCGGTCGCCGCGATGCTGGCGGGGATCCCGCTGCTCTTCGCGCTCGTCCCGGCCACCCGCGAGCTGCACGTCGGGCCGCTGCCCCTGCCGTGGGTGGTCCTCGGCGTGCTCATCTACCCCGCGATCGTGGCGATGGCGGCCTTCTTCGCCCGGCGGACCGAGCAGACCGAGCGCCGGTTCGCCGCCTTCGTCACCGAGGCGGAGAAGGAGGAGCGGTGACGGCGCCGCTGTCGGCGGCCGCCGTCGCCGTCGTCTGCGTGGTCACCCTCGGCCTGAGCCTGTTCGCGCTGCGCTTCACCCGCCGGACCAGCGACTTCTACGTCGCCGGCCGCACCGTCTCGGCCGGCCGCAACGCCGCGGCGATCGGCGGCGAGTACCTCTCGGCCGCCTCCTTCCTCGGCGTCGCCGGGCTCATCTACGACCAGGGCGTGGACGCGCTGTGGTACCCGATCGGCTACACCGTCGGCTACCTCGTCCTGCTGATCCTGGTGGCCGCGCCGCTGCGCCGCTCGGGCGCCTACACGCTGCCCGACTTCGCCGAGGGGCGGCTCGGCTCGCGGCCGCTGCGCCACCTGTGCACGGTGCTCGTCGTCCTCATCGGCTGGCTCTACCTGGTCCCGCAGTTCCAGGGCGCCGGCTTCACGCTGCGGCTGGTGACCGGCGCGCCGGGGTGGGTGGGCGGCTTCGTCGTGGTGGTCGTCGTCGTCCTCGCGGTCGCGGCCGGCGGGATGCGCTCGATCACCCTGGTCCAGGCCGTCCAGTACTGGCTCAAGCTCACCGCCCTCGCCGTCCCCGCCGGCATGATCCTCGGCGCCTGGTGGGCCAGCCAGGGGCCGGCGCCGGTGGTCGCCGAGGCGTGGGCGCAGCCGTTCACCGGGCGAGCACCGGACGAGCACCACCTCTACCGGACCTTCTCGCTCATCGTGGGGCTCGCGCTGGGCACCACCGGGCTGCCGCACGTCGTGGTCCGCTACTACACCAACCCCGACGGCCTCGCCGCGCGCCGCACCACCGTGCGCGTCCTGGCGCTGCTCGGCCTGTTCTACGTCTTCACGATCGTCTACGGCGTCCTCGGCCGCGCCTACCTGCCGGTGCTCGGCGAGGGTCAGCGGGCCGACACCGTCGTCCTCCGCCTGCCCGACGTCGTCTTCGGCGCGCCCGGCTCGGAGGTGCTCACCGCCGCGCTCGTCGGCGGCGCCTTCGCCGCCTTCATGTCCACCTCCTCCGGCCTGGCCGTCGCGGTGACGGGCGTGCTCAACCAGGACCTCGTGCGCCCACTCCTCGCCCGCGTCACCCACGGGGACCACTCGGAGGTCAGCGGCTTCCGGTTCGCGACCGTGGTCGCCGTCGTCGTCCCGTATGCCGTGAGCCGCTTCTTCCCGGAGGTCCCCCTCGCGGCGTTCGTCACCCTGGCCTTCGTGATCGCCGCCTCTACCTTCTTCCCGCTGCTCGCCCTGGGCGTGTGGTGGCCACGGCTGTCGGTGCAGGGCGCCGCGGCCGGGCTGGCCACCGGCGCGGTGCTGGCGATAGGCGCGCTGGTGGCGACCGGGCTGATCGGGCAGGACCGCGGGTGGGCCGCGGCGCTGCTGGCCCACCCCGCGGCGTGGACCGTCCCCACCGCGCTGCTGACCGCGGTCGGCGTCTCGCTGGCGACGCCGCACGGCATACCCGCGGGTGCGCGGCGCACCCTGGTGCGGCTGCACACCCCCGAGGAGGTCGTCGTCGCCCGTCGCGCGGAGGGGTCGGGGACGGGTGCTGTCCGCCACCCGGTCTAGTGTCGTCGCCATGGACCTCAAGGAGACCCTGCACCGCTACCTGCGAGTCGAGCGCGACGCGCTGATCTGGAAGCTAGAGGGTCTCGGCGAGCGCGCCGTGCGCACCCCGCTGACCTCGACCGGGACCAACCTGCTCGGGCTGGTCCGGCACGCGACCGGGGTCGAGGCCGACTACTTCGGCTCGGTCTTCGACCGGCCGCTCCCCTTCGACCTCGGCTTCGACATGGAGGGCGGGGACAACGCCGACTTCTGGGTCCCGGCCGACGTCTCCACCCAGGAGGTGGTCGACCTCTACACCAGAGTCCAGGGGCACGCCGACGCCACCATCGAGGCGCTGCCGCTGGACGCGCCCGGCCGGGTGCCGTGGTGGGGGCCGAAGGCCGCCACCACCCTCGGGCACGTGCTCGTCCACGTCACCACGGAGCTGGCGAGGCACGCCGGTCACGCCGACATCCTGCGCGAGGAGCTGGACGGGGCGGTCGGGCTGCGCGCCGACAACGGCAACATGGCCAGCGAGGACGCCCAGTGGTGGGCCGGCTACCGGGCGCGGCTGCAGGAGGTCGCCGACAGCTTCGACGACTAGCGGGGGGACACCGGCGCCGGGTCCGTGCCGGGCCCGCGCCGCCCCGGCCCGCTCGTCGCGCCCGCCCGACCGCTCGTCGCAGGTGCCGACCGCCCGACAGGTCCCCCGTCCACCGCGCGGCGGGGCGACGGCATACTCTCGAAGGGAGACCGTCACGACGCAAGGAGGCACGATGACCACCGAGGCCACCGAGGGAATCCAGGCCCTGCTGCACGAGGAGCGCACCTTCCCGCCCAGCGCGGAGTTCACCGCGCAGGCCAACGGCACCGCCGAGATGTACGACCGGGCGGACGCGGACCGCGAGGGCTTCTGGGCCGAGCAGGCCAGGAAGTACGTGAAGTGGGAGACCGACTTCGACCGGACGCTGGACTGGAGCGGCGCACCCTTCGCCAAGTGGTTCCTCGGCGGGCGCCTCAACGCCTGCGTCAACGCGGTCGACCGGCACGTCGAGGCGGGCAACGGGGACCGCGTCGCGATCCACTTCGTCGGCGAGCCCGAGGGCGACACCCGTGACATCACCTACGCCGACCTGCACGCCCAGGTCCAGAAGGCCGCCAACGCGCTGGCCGACCTGGGGGTGCGGCAGGGCGACGCGGTCGCGATCTACCTGCCGATGATCCCCGAGGCGGTCGTGGCGATGCTGGCCTGCGCCCGGATCGGCGCGCCGCACACCGTCGTCTTCGGCGGCTTCTCCGCCGACGCGCTGCGCAGCCGGATCGCCGACGCCGGCGCCAAGGTCGTCATCACCGCCGACGGCGGCTGGCGCCGCGGCAAGGCCTCGGCCCTCAAGCCCGCGGTGGACGCGGCGCTGGAGTCGGGGGAGAACCCGGTGGAGAAGGTGCTGGTCGTGCGGCGCACCGGCCAGGACGTGGCCTGGGACGACGCCCGCGACCAGTGGTGGGACGACGCGCTGGCCGCGGCGGCCGACACGCACGAGCCGGAGGCCTTCGACGCCGAGCACCCGCTGTTCATCCTCTACACCTCGGGCACGACCGGGAAGCCCAAGGGCGTCTTCCACGCCACCGGCGGGTTCGTCGTGCAGACGGCCTACACCAGCTCGGTGGTGCTCGACATCCACCCGGAGTCCGACGTCTACTGGTGCACCGCCGACATCGGCTGGGTGACCGGGCACTCCTACATCGTCTACGGGCCGATGACGCTGGGCGCGACGCAGGTGATGTACGAGGGCACCCCGGACACCCCGCACCAGGGCCGCTTCTGGGAGATCGTCCAGGACAAGAGGGTGACGATCCTCTACACCGCGCCCACGGCCATCCGGACCTTCATGAAGTGGGGCACGGACATCCCCGCGAAGTTCGACCTGTCCAGCCTGCGGCTGCTGGGGTCGGTCGGCGAGCCGATCAACCCCGAGGCGTGGATGTGGTACCACCGGACGATCGGCGGCGAGCGATGCCCGATCGTGGACACCTGGTGGCAGACGGAGACGGGCGGGCACATGATCACGCCGCTTCCCGGGTGCACGCCGACCAAGCCCGGCTCGTGCACGCTGCCGTTCTTCGGGGTGGACGCGGCGGTGGTGAACGAGCGCGGCGAGGAGCAGCCGCCGAACACGGGCGGGCTGCTGGTGGTGCGCCGACCGTGGCCGGGGATGCTGCGCGGCATCTACGGCGACCGGGAGCGGTTTGTGCAGACGTACTTCTCTCGCGTGCACAGCCCGGTGAACGGCGAGCCGTACTACTTCACGGGCGACGGGGCGCGGCGCGACGCCGACGGATACTTCTGGATCATGGGTCGTGTGGACGACGTGATCAACGTGGCGGGGCACCGGCTGGGAACGATGGAGGTCGAGTCCGCGCTGGTGTCGCACGAGGCGGTGGTGGAGGCGGCGGTGGTCGGGATGCCGCACGAGATCAAGGGGACGGGG
>QEUR01000088.1 GCA_003577095.1 Acidobacteriota bacterium | reverse complement strand
CCTTACGTTCGCCGAGCGCGAGGACATCGCCATTCTCAATGCCCAGCGCCAGGGCATGCGACAAATCGCCCGCGCACTGGGTCGAGACCCGGGCACGGTCTCACGCGAGCTGCGCCGCAACACCGCGACCCGGGCCGGGCAGCGCTGCTACCGGGCCAGCGTGGCGCAGTGGAAGGCCGAGCTGGCCGCCCGGCGGCCCAAGGACGCCAAGCTTGCCCTGAACGCTCGGTTGCGCGAGTACGTGGAACACCGTCTGGCCGGCATGGTCACCGACGCCCAGGGGCGGCCGATCCCGGGACCGGACGTGCCGTGGAAGTCGCGGCGGCACGGGCGGCGAGCCGACCGGCGCTGGGGTGCCGCCTGGTCCCCCGAGCAGATCAGCCATCGGTTGCGGATCGACTTCCCCGACGATGAGTCCATGCGCGTCAGTCACGAGACCATCTACCAGTCGCTGTACGTCCAGGGTCGTGGTGCGCTTCGCCGTGAGCTGACGGCGTGTCTGCGCACCGGTCGGGCGCTGCGCGAACCCCGGGCTCGCACCCGGGCCAAGGGCAAGAAGTTCGTCACCGACCTGGTTCGCATCTCCGCCCGCCCGGCCGAGGTCGAGGACCGCGCCGTGCCCGGCCACTGGGAGGGTGACCTGATCATCGGCCTGGAGAAGTCGGCCATCGGGAGGACCCTGGTCGAGCGCACCACGCGCTACACGATGCTGCTGCATCTGCCGCGGATGGAGGGCCACGGCTTGGAGCCAAGGGTCAAGAACGGGCCACCGCTGGCCGGGCACGGCGCCGAGGCCGTCCGAGACGCGATCGCCGCCAAGATCGCAACCCTCCCGCAGCACCTGCGCTCCTCGCTGACCTGGGACCAGGGCAGCGAGATGGCCCAGCATGCACGGCTGACGATCGACTCCGGCTTGGACGTGTTCTTCTGCGATCCGCACTCACCCTGGCAGCGCGGGACGAACGAGAACACCAATGGGTTGCTGCGTCAGTACTTCCCCAAGGGCACCGATCTCGCCCGCTACGACGTCGACGAGCTCGACGCCGTCGCACACACCCTCAACACCCGACCCCGGAAGACCTTGGAGTGGACCACCCCCGCAGAGGCTCCGGACCGGCTACTGTCGTCCTGTCAGGACAGCGGTGTTGCATCGACCCCCTGAACCTAAGACCTACACGGCGACCTCGTTCACCCGGCTGTGCACCAAGCTGGGGATCCGCCAGTCGATGGGCCGGGTCGGTTCGTGCTTCGACAACGCGGCTGCGGAGGCGTTCTTCTCCTCCCTGGAGCGGGAGGTCCTGTCCCGGCACGAGTTCGACACCCGCGCCCAGGCTCGCGCCGTGGTCATCGACTGGGCGTACGGGTTCTACAACCACCAGCGCCGGCACAGCGCCGCTGGCATGATGTCACCGGTCGCCTACGAGCAGTCCACCGCGGTGCCCGTCCTGGACGCCGCGTAGCCGCAAGCCCTCCACGATCTGGGGGGAAGGAGGTCTCCTCGATGGAGAGGTCGAACGGCGGTGCAGGGATTGACACCTCCTCCCACCGGGCGCCGTCGGTGCTGGCGCGCAGCGTCCCGTCGAAGCCGAGGATCCCGCCCGGCCCGGCGGCAAGGGCGTGGAAGTCGCTCTCGCCCCCGCGCGAGAGCACCTGCCAGGTCTGGCCACGGTCGGTGGAGGCGATGAGTCCGACGGGCTCGGGCAGGTCCGTCTCGAGGCCGGGATGGCCGGAGGCGAACCAGGTGCCGTCCGGGGTGATCGCGAAGCCCATGAGGTCGATGACGTCGCCCAGCCCGTACCAGGCCCCGTCGCGACGCTCGAAGGCGCCCTCATGGGTGGCGATCACGACGCGGTCCGTGGCGGGGTCGCGCGCCACACCATGGATGTGGGTGATCGGCTGGTCCAAACCCTCGGCGGCCGGACCCGACCCGGGGGCCGAGGTGGCCGGCTGCTGCGACGAGCCTGCGTCGCGGCGGAACAGGCCGAGAGCACGCCCGCCGCGCCAAGCAAGAAAGACGTCGTCAGCACCTGCCTGCGACGCTTGCTCGAACTGTGCAGCGGGATTCTCAAGCCGGGCCTCCGCGGGTGGGTGACGAGTTGGTGCCGGCGTCAAGTCTGTCATCGGCGTCGGCGGCCTCGACCGGTCGGGTAGGCACAAGCAGACGGTGCCCGCCGGTCGCGGTCGTTTTCGCCGAAGGTGCGCTGACGGCGCCGCTCTCGCAGGTGGGGAGCGGAGCGCCCCGCCGCTCGTCCACGCCCTCGCCTGCCTTCGGCCCCACCCGTTCGGCCATGCCTCTCCTCGACAGGCGGCCGGGCGGCTCGAGGAGGCGGTCGGGCCGGGTGTCACGCTCGAGTGTCGCGCACAGCGGCGCTTTCCTCCGGCCCCGCAGCGGGTAGAGCGCGGATGAGCGGCGCCTTCCCAGGGGCGTGCGGGGGATGGAGCCCACCCGTTGGAGGCGGATGACGGGGTCGGCAACCCCCAGCTGGTCAAGTTCCTGCCGCATCCGGACGATGAGCACCTCCGGCTGGGAGTCGTCGGCGAGGCCAGCGACCAGGATGGTGAGCCCTTCCGGTACCTGGACGACATACCAGGCCGAGGCGGGCACGGTGTCCATGACACGGTGCAGCACGACCGGCTGCACCGTACCTCGGACGTGCCCGCCCCGGCATGCGTAGAGCCTCCTGCTCGCGGCTGGACGTCGTCCAGCCGGCGGAAGGGCCTGCCGCACGGGCAGTGCCCGCTGGTGGACACGCGGACGCTGTCGCTCAGCTCGTACCGGATCAGTGGCACGGTTGGGCACCCAGAACCGTCACCAGCACCTTGGCCCCGTACTGCCCCGGCAGGACGGGTTGGTTCTCCTGGTCGACGACCTCGGTGATGACGCAGTCCTCGAACAGGTGCATCCCGGTGCCGTGCTCGCACTCGGCGGCGATGCCCGCGGTCTCCGTCGCGGTGTACACGTTGAAAGGTGCCCGGCCCCAGGCGGTCGCGATGCTTCGACGGGCCGCGTCGGTTAGCACCTCCGAGGCGCTGAAGACCGCGGTCGGTGACAGGTCCAGCCGCTGCTGGGCTGGCTCGGCGGCAAGGAGGCGCAGGATCGAGGCGTAGCCGACGAGCACGTCCGGCTGGAAGGCGTGCAGAGTGGTCGCGAGCTCGGCCAGCGGCGTGCCGGAGTCCAGCCGAAGCGTCGGAATGAACCGACTGTCGACGGTCGCCCCGACCAGCGCCGACTGGTGCCACGGGGTCGTGGAGCTGACGACCGCCATCTTGGTGCACCTGGCCAGGCTCAGATCGGCACCGCCCCAGGCCTAAGGACGACTGTACGAGGCGAGGATGCCGGCCCACTCGTCCGCGTCCCACACGAACACCCCGGGCCGGCCGGTGGTACCGGCCGTCGCCGCCACGTAGTAGCGACCACGGAAACGCTCGGCCCCCTTCATCCGCGCCAGGAACGACCGGACGTCGGCCAGCCGGACGTCGTCGGCGGTGACGACCTCGTCGAAGTGCTCCATGAGCAGTTACTTCGTCATCACCGGCAGCTCGGCCAGAGGAGCGGCGCCCAGGCCCCGGTGCAGTGCCCGGTAAAACGGCGACGCCGTGGAGGCGTACTCCCGCAACCCCCGAAGCGCGCGCTCCTGGTGGGCCGCCACGCGGGCCGGGGACCAGAACTCGCGCCGCCTCAGCTGGCGCCGCGCGTGCAGGACCTTGACCAACAGCGAGGTACGCATCTCTTCTAACTCATCTAGGCGGCCCACGGTCAGGTTGTCCGAGACCCGTGGTGTGTCGTGCTCAGGGCCATCGGCGCTGCGAGCCAGGGCCCCCGCCACCCACCAGGCCCGTCGTCGACCTCACCGACCAGGTGCACGCCTCGCGCAGCTGGCCTTGGGCCCGGCGGGGACAGCAGTCGTCCCCACCGGTGAGGACCACGACCATGCCCCAACGGCGGCGCCGGGCGGCCGAGCAGGAGCTGGACCACGACGGCGACCATCACCCAGAAGGCAACCGTCGCCAGCACCATCAGTGCCCACATCCACCACACGGCGGTTGCGTTCATCGCGTGGGTCCACATCGCCGGAGCGCCTCCTTCGTCACCGCGCCTGCCTCCACCTCGATGGTCCCCGCCTGGCCTTGGCGTTGCGCCGGCCAACCTCTGAAGATTTGACGAAGGCCGCCGGCGCCCGGCCGTGCCGGCACACCCGTGAGCCCACCCAACAGGGAGACTCAAGACATGACCTCCACGCCTGCACCTGACACGCCGGCCCCCACCCGGGTGCTCGTCGTCGACGACGAGCGAGCCATCGCCCAGCTCGTCAGCACCTATCTGTCCCGGGTCGGCTACGACGTCGCGGTCGCCCACACCGGCCCGGACGCCGTTACCGCAGCGCGCGCGCAGGACCCCGCGGTGCTCGTGCTGGACCTCGGGCTGCCCGGCCTGGACGGCATCGAGGTGTGCCGGCAGCTGCGCACGTTCTCCGACTGCTACATCCTGATGCTCACCGCCCGCGGGGACGAGATGGACCGGATCATCGGCCTGTCCGTGGGCGCCGACGACTACATCACCAAGCCCTTCAGCGCCCGCGAGCTGGTCGCCCGGGCCCAAGCCGTCCTGCGCCGGCCCCGCGGCCCGGCCGCCGCTGCCCAGACCGCCCCCGGCACGTCCTCACAAGAGGAGCCGCCACGCGTCTTCGGCGACCTGACGGTCCATCCCGGAGCCCGGCAGGCGGTGCTCAGCGGAGAGCTGGTGCCGGTGACCCGCACCGAGTTCGACATCCTGGAGGCCTTGTCACGCCGCCCGAGCTTCGCGTTCTCCCGCCGCACGCTCGTGGACCAGGTCTGGGACCCCGCCTGGGTCGGGGACGAACACATCGTGGACGTCCACATCGCCCACCTGCGGCGCAAGCTGGGTGACGACCCCGCGCAACCGCGCTTCATCGAGACCGTCCGCGGGATCGGCTACCGGATGGGCAAGGGATGAGCGCACGGGCTCGCCGCGGGCACGGGTTGACGACACGCCTGCTGCTGGCGCAGGTGCTGGTCCTGCTGGCCAGCCTGCTGACCGCCGGGCTGGTCGCCCTGCTCGTGGGGCCCAGCCTGTTCCACCAGCACATGCTGCAGGTGCGACCAGTGTGGAACCCCCCGGAGCTGGCCCACATCGAGCAGGGCTTCCGGGACGCCTCGTTCGTGGCCCTCGGCGCCGGGCTGCTGATCTCCCTGGTGTGCGCCGCCGTCGTGACCTGGTGGATGACGCGGGGTATGCAACGCACCCTGGACGCGCTGACCACCGCGGCCGCCCAGGTCTCCCGCGGACACCTGTCCGCGCGGGTGACCAGCTCCGGCGGCGGGGCGGAGCTGGAGACCCTGGCCGCAGCGTTCAACCTGATGGCCGGTCAGCTGCAGCAGACGGAGGCCACCCGCCGGCGTCTGCTGTCCGACCTGGCCCATGAGCTCCGCACCCCGATCTCCACCATCCGCCTGTACTGCGAGGGCCTCAGCGACGGGGTCGTGCAGTGGGACGAGAGCACCGAGCGGGTCCTGGGCGAGAGCACCGCCCGGCTCGCGCGCCTCGCCGAGGATATCGACGAGGTGTCCCGGGCCGAGGAGGGACGCCTCGAGCTGGACCCCTCACCCATCCCGGTGCGCGAGCTGGTCACCTCGGCCGTGCAGGCCCAGCACGACATCTTCGCCCGCGCCGGGGTACGCCTGCAGGCCAAGGCCAGGCGCGGCGGAGACGCCATGGTCACGGTGGACCCGCGCCGCCTGGGCCAGGTGATGGACAACCTGCTGCGCAACGCCCTGCGTCACACCCCCCCCCGCGGGGGCACGGTGGTCGTCTCGGCCGAACGGGTGGGTGCCGAGGCCCGGATCACCGTCGCCGACTCCGGCGACGGCATCCCGGACGACCCGCTGCCCCACGTCTTCGAGCGCTTCTACCGCGGTGACACCGCCCGCGACCGCGACCACGGTGGTTCCGGTATCGGCCTGACCATCAGCCGCGCCATCGCCGACGCCCACGGAGGAAGCCTCACCGCCGACAACCCCGGGCGCGGGCAGGGTGCGCGGTTCACCGTCTCCCTGCCCATGACCGGGCCGCCGCGCGGTCGGACAGCGGCGACTCGCTCCGCCTAGAACGGGGCGCCCCGGGCCTGGGGCATGCCCGGACCGGGCTCTCTGCCCGCCTTGAAGGCGGCGCGGTAGCGGGTGCACCGACCGGGGCCGGCAGGTCAGTGTCCGTGTCCGCCGGTTTCGCCGCTGTCCCCGTCCTTGGGAAGCCCTCCTTGCAGGGTGCTCCTGCCGGTGGTGCCGGCCGCCTGCGCGGCCGGCACCACCGGCAGGGGTGTCAGGCCTCTGCGCCGGCGTAGCGCGCGGGGTCCTGCTTGAAGCTGGACGCGCAGTGGGTGGAGCAGAAGTGGTACGTGCTCCCGTTGTGCTCGACGTGGTCGGCGGCGGTGGCGGGGTCGATCGTCATGCCGCAGACGGGGTCGCTGACCTGGGCGTGCTGGTCCGGCATCGTGCTCTCCTTTTCTTGCTCGGGCTCGTGCCCGATCTCGACCACCGGGTCGGTGGCGGGGACCTGGGTGACCTCCGGCACGGGCCGGGGGGTGAACGCGCGCAGCCGGTTGGCGTTGGCGACCACGGACAGGGAGGACAGTGCCATGGCGGCGGCGGCGACGATGGGGCTGAGCAGCCAGCCCAGTGCCGGGTACAGGACGCCGGCGGCGATGGGGATCCCCAGGCCGTTGTAGAGGAAGGCGAACACCAGGTTCTGCCGGATGTTGCGCATCGTGGCCCGGGACAGGTCAACGGCGGTGACGAGCCCGGACAGGGACCCGGACACCAGGGTGATGTCGGATGACTCGATGGCCACGTCGGTGCCGGTGCCGATCGCCGAGCCGACGTCGGCCTGGGCCAGGGCGGGGGCGTCGTTGATGCCGTCACCGACCATCCCGACCACCCGGCCTTCGGCCTGCAGCCGCTGCACCTCTGCGGCCTTGTGCTCGGGCATCACCTCGGCCACGACCCGGCCGATGCCGACCTGGCGGGCGATGGCCGCGGCGGTGGCCGCGTTGTCACCGGTCATCATGATGACGTCGATCCCGCGGGCCTGCAGCGCGGCCACGGCCGCCACGGAGCCGTCCTTGAGCGTGTCCGCGACCCCGATGACGCCGGCGAAGCGGCCGTCGACGACCGCCAGCATCGGGGTCTTGCCGTCGGCGGCGAGCCGGTCCACGTCACCGGGTGCGGCCTGGATGCCCGCCGCGGCCAGCAACCGGTGGTTGCCGACCAGCACCTCACGCCCCTCGACCAGGGCGCGCACGCCCTGACCGGTGACCGAGTCGAACGCGGTGGTCCCGGGCAGGTCAAGGCCCTGCTCGTGTGCTCCCGCGACGATCGCGGTCGCCAGCGGGTGCTCGGAGGACTGCTCCACGGCCGCGACCAGGCGCAACAGCTGGGCCTGGGTGAAGCCTGCCGCCGGCAGGACGTCGGTCAGGGCAGGGGCTCCCTTGGTGATGGTGCCGGTCTTGTCAAGCACGACCGTGTCCAGCTTGTGCGCGGTCTCCAGCGCCTCGGCCGAGCGGATGAGGATGCCGTGCCTGGCGCCCTTGCCCGTGCCGACCGTGATCGACATCGGGGTAGCCAGGCCCAGGGCGCACGGGCAGGCGATGATCAGCACCGACACCGAGGCCACCAGGGCGAAAACCAGGGCCGGCTGCGGGCCGACCAGGGCCCAGACGACGAACGTCCAGATGGCCACGCCGATCACCGCGGGCACGAAGTAGCTGGAGACCTTGTCCACCAGGCGCTGGATCGGGGCCTTGGAGCCCTGCGCCTGGCGCACCAGCCTGATGATCTGGGCCAGCATCGTCTCCGCCCCGACCCGGGTGGCGGTGTACCGGAAGGCGCCGGTCTGGTTGATCGTCGCCCCGATGACGGGGTCGCCGACGTTCTTGGTCACCGGGATGGGTTCGCCGGTGACCATCGACTCATCCACCGCCGAGGTGCCCTCCAGCACCTGGCCGTCTACGGGCAGCTTCTCGCCCGGACGGACCACCACCACATCGCCGACGAGCACCCGGTCGACCGGGACTTCAGCCTCCTGGCCGCCCCGGACGACACGCGCGGTGCGGGGCTGGAGTCCGATCAGGGCACGGATCGCCTCGCCGGTGCCGGCCTTGGCCCGGGTCTCTAGCAGGCGTCCTAGCAGGATCAGGCTGATGATGACCCCGACGGCCTCGTAGTAGACGGACCGGGCCTCCGCGGGCAGCACCTGCGGGGCGAAGGTGGCGACCAGGCTGTACCCGAACGCGGCGATCGTGCCCAGCGTGATGAGGGAGTTCATGTCGGCCGTGCGGTGGGACAGCGCCAGCCACCCGGTCTTGTGGATCGGCCACCCGGTGTAGAAGAACACCGGGGCGATCAGCAGCAGCTGCATCCACGGGTTCATCAACGCCTCGGGTACCCAGTGCACACCGAAGACCTCCTCGGCCATGACCGCGAAGACCACCGGCAGGGACAGGACCGTGCCCACGAGGACCCGGATGGTGAGGTCTTTGATCTCAGCGGCGCGCTCCCGCGCCTCCACGTCGTCACCGTCCGCGGGTTCGCCGTGCGGCGCCGGGTGCACTGCGGTCGTCGACCGGTGGGTGTCAGAACCGGCGTCCGGCGCGGCCCCGTCGTGAATAACACGGTCGCCCGTGTTGCGACCGCGGTGAGGAGGGGCCTGGTCAGCCACGGCGCTGGCTGCAGCCGTCTCCCGCTCCTCCCCCTCCAAGGCGGCGACGACGCGCACCGTGCCGCTGAGCATATTCATCCCGCACGCGAACCGGTACGCGCCCTCACGCTGGGGGAGGAACTCCACCGCGGTCGTCTCGTGCGCAGGCAACAGCTGGTTGATCCGGAAGTCGGGGATCACCACCCGGGAGGAGCACTCCCCCGACTCCTGCCGGTCGAACAGCATCCGCACCGGCACCCCGGCACGGACCTCGACCAGGTCCGGACTGTAGCCGCCCTGGACGCCGACCCGCACCACCTGCACCCCGTCCTGCAGGTCGGCCCGCCGGGACTTCTTCGGTCCGAAGAAGAACCAGGCGAGCAGACCGGTCAGCACGAGCGCGGACAGCACGACCAAGCCATCGCCGATGGTCATCTGGACTCACCTCCATCGATCCCTGCGACCCAGCGTCTCCGGGCCGCCCAGGTGATACCCCACTGGGGTATCACCTCTTGGTCTAGTGAACACCGGGGGCACCAGCGGTCAGCCCGGAAAACGGTGAAGAGTCGATGAGAACCATGAAGATTCGATGAAGCTTGGTGTGCTTTCGGCCACGGCGCCGCCCACGTGCACGGCCCGTCCGCCGTGGTTGTGCACCCCGGGGCGGGAGGTCGATTACAGGACCGGGTCCCGAATGGCCGGGCGGTCGTGCCGCCGTCTCAGTGATGACCCTCGGCGGGCTGCGGCACGCCGTCACCGCTGATCGCCGGGCCGACGATGAACGCCGACAGCGTGAAGAGGCCGGTGAAGATCGTCACACCGACCGCCGGGGCCCACCAGGACCGCAACCGGGTGCGCAGCCTGCGCAGCATCGGGATGCTGAGCACCAGCCCCACGAGGTAGAGGACCCAGTTGCCGAAGGCACCGGTCAGTACGGCGGCACCGGCCAACGCACCGACGTGGTGCAGCAGGTGAGGAACCAGCCCCAGCGTTGCCCCGAGGCCCGCCTTGCGCCCTGCGCAGACACCTCCCCCGCGCTTCGGGGGCCGCGGCGGGCTGATCCCGGCCGGCGCCCAGGCGTGCGGTGGGGCGTCACGGTGGAGCTGGGCTGCCATGGTGGGCACCGGCTCTCTAACGGAACGGAGTAGGCGCGACGCTGCTCCCGCGGCCTGGACGTCCGACGAAGCCCACATGAAGATTTGATGAAGATCGCATCGGGCGCTGCCGGTACCCACCGCGCGGCGGGCTTGGCGCGGCCGTTACCTTTCCGTTATCTTTCATTGGCGCGTCTGTCCCGTCCCTTGTTCGGCGCGTGTCGTTCCCGTCCCCTGTGACGCCGGGTGCCGTGTGCCCGGACGTCGCCCTGACACCGGCCGTGGCCCCCGCCACCGCTCGGAGGTTCTGCATGAAGTCCACCGCCCAGCACCGCGCCAAGCACCGCGCGCCCCGCACCGCCCCCCGTGGCGGAACCGCCGCCCTGATGATTGGCGGCCTTGTGGCCGGCACTGTCGCCACCGCAGGCGCCGCCAGCCTGAGCACCCGGCCCGGGCAGGAGCCCGGTCTGGCCGCGGGCCTGACCGGTGACCTGTCGCGGGCCGTCAGCAGCGGGTCGACCGCCGACCAGCGCGAGCCCGCCCCGGGCCCCACCCCGGAGGTGGCCAGCCTGCGCAGCGCGTCCCTGGCCGAGCTGCGGGAGCAGTCCGCCGCGGGCCGCAGCGAGGCCCGCTCGGCCCCTGAGGACGACGCGGCCTCGGTCAGCACCCTGCTTGACCACTCCAGCTTCACCGGCACCACTGTGGAGGTGGAGACCGAAGC
>QEUR01000087.1 GCA_003577095.1 Acidobacteriota bacterium | reverse complement strand
CGTACCCCGCCGGCAGGCTGACCCGCGTCCACGGGCCGCTGCGGTGCACGGTCGCCTCCTGCGGCTGCTTCTCGGTGGCGAAGCCGAGCGCGAGCGCCGCCAGCCCCGCCCCGGCCGGGACCTCGTGCTCCAGCGCCCGGCCCCAGACCGCGGCCCGCAGGGCCGCCACGGCCGGTGCCCCGGCGGTCTCCGGCGTGCCCTCGGCGACCTCGGCGATGCCCTCCCGCGCGGCGGCCAGCAGGCTGACCGAGGAGATGTGACCGACCGGCGCCCAGCCGCCGCGGGGCGGGGTGACCCCGCCCCAGGGCGGGCTGACGGTCGCCGGCGGCACGGCGAGCACCGTGCTCGTGTCACCGGTCACGGCCCGCCGGGCGAAGCGGTCGGTCAGTGCGGCCAGCAGCACCGTGGCGTCGAGGTCGTGGTCCCCGGCGAGCGGCATCGTGCGCAACCCGAGCACCGCCCCCGAGCCGACGAGGTCCCGCCCGGGCAGCACGCTCACCCACGCCGCGAGCACCCTTCCCACGGCCTGCAGCCGGACCGCGCCGCTCGCGTCGTAGGCCCGGGCCCGGCTCACGAGCGTGGACAGGTCGAGCAGCGACTCGGCGTCCGTGAAGGTCAGCGTGGCGTGCCGCGCGGAGCTCACGCCCGACCCCCGCGGGCGGCGAGCGCGCGGTCCCCGCGCAGCACCGGCGGCTCGCCGGAGACCGCGGCCAGGGCCTCCCGCTCCGCACCGCCCAGGCGCCTGGGCCGCTGACCGGCCAGGTCGTAGGCCACCAGCGTGACCCTGCCCCGCGCGTAGACGGTGTCGTCCCCCTCCGGCCCGCCCACGGCATACCCCAGGTCGAAGGAGGCGGCGCCCACCCCGCTGCACCAGACCGCCACCCGGGCCGGCGCGTAGGCGAACTCCATCGGCACCAGGTAGTCGATCGACTGCGAGACCACGAGCAGCCCCTCGTCGATGAGGTCGCGGTCCCGCCCGAACCAGTCCTTGAAGGCGTAGACGCGCGCCTCCTCGAAGAGCCGCAGGTACTGCACGTTGTTGACGTGCTGGTAGGCGTCCATGTCGGACCACCGCACGGTGATCGGGTAGACGCCGGCGGCGGCGGGGACCTCGGGCAGCGAACTCATGCCGCCATTGTGTCGGGCGTCTAGATTGGTGGACGACGCGGGCCGCCGGGTGAGGAGGAGCCGATGCAGGGACCGACCGTGGCGCTGTTCGCCACCTGCTTCAACGACACGATGTGGCCCGAGGCCCCGCGCGCGACCGTCACCCTGCTCGAGCGGCTGGGCTGCCGCGTGGTCTTCCCCAGGGAGCAGACCTGCTGCGGGCAGATGTTCACCAACACGGGGTATGCCGACGAGGCCACCCCGCTCGTCCGCTCCTTCGTCGAGGTGTTCGGCGGCTACGACCACGTGGTGGCGCCGTCGGGCTCCTGCGTGGGGTCCGTGCGCGAGCAGCACGCGTGGCTGGCGCGCCGGGCCGGCGACGAGGGGCTGGCCGCGGCGGTCGAGCAGGTGGCGCCGCGGGTGCTGGAGCTCTCCGAGTTCGTCGTCGACGTGCTGGGCGTGACCGACGTGGGCGCCTCCTTCCCGCACCGGGTGACCTACCACCCGACGTGTCACTCGCTGCGCATGCTGCACGTGGGCGACCGGCCGCTGCGGCTGCTCCGGGAGGTCCGCGGGATCGACCTGGTCGACCTGCCGGCGGCGCAGGAGTGCTGCGGGTTCGGCGGGACCTTCGCGATCAAGAACGCCGACACCTCGATCGCGATGGGCGCCGACAAGGCCAGGCACGTGCGCGCCACCGGTGCCGAGGTGCTCGTGGCGGGCGACAACTCCTGCCTGGCGCACATCGGCGGGGTCCTCGGCCGGCAGCGCGCCGGCGTGCGCACCATGCACCTGGCCGAGGTGCTCGCGGCGACGGAGGGTGCGGCATGACGCATCAGGCCCCGCCCGTCCAGCGGACCTCGCGGACCTTCCTGGGCATGCCGTCCTTCCCGGCGGCCGCCCGCGTGGCGCTGGCCGACACCCAGCAGCGGCGCAACCTCGCGCACGCGACGGCCACGATCCGGGCCAAGCGCGCCGCGGTCGTCTCCGAGGTGGACGCGTGGGAGGAGCTGCGGGTCGCCGGGGCACGGGCCAAGGACGAGGCCCTGCGGCACCTGCCCGACTACCTGGAGCAGCTCGAGGCCAACCTCGTCGAGCGCGGCGCGACCGTGCACTGGGCGCGGGACGCCGAGGAGGCGAACCGCGTCGTCGTCGGCCTGATCCGCGAGCGCGGGGCCGACGAGGTCGTCAAGGTCAAGTCGATGGCGACCCAGGAGATCGAGCTCAACGAGGCGCTCGAGGCCGCCGGCGTCCATGCCTGGGAGACCGACCTGGCCGAGCTCATCGTCCAGCTCGGGCACGACCGACCCAGCCACATCCTGGTGCCGGCGATCCACCGCAACCGCGCCGAGATCCGCGACATCTTCGTCAGGGAGATGGGCGCCGTGGGCCGGCCCGCGCCGGCGGACCTGACCGACGACCCGGCACGGCTGGCCGAGGCGGCACGCCTGCACCTGAGGGAGAAGTTCCTGCGGGCCCGGGTGGCCGTCTCGGGCGCCAACTTCGCGGTCGCCGACACCGGGACGCTGGTCGTGGTCGAGTCCGAGGGCAACGGCCGGATGTGCCTGACGCTGCCCGAGACGCTCATCAGCGTCGTGGGGGTGGAGAAGGTACGGCGACGGCCCCCAGGACGTGCACGTCGTGCTGGTCGACAACGGCCGCAGCCACGCGCTGGCCGACGAGGACGGCCGGGAGGCGCTGCGCTGCATCCGCTGCTCGGCCTGCCTCAACGTCTGCCCGGTCTACGAGCGCACCGGCGGCCATGCCTACGGCTCGGTCTACCCCGGGCCGATCGGCGCGGTCCTCAACCCGCTCGTGCGCGGCACCGGGTCGGACATCGACCGGTCGCTGCCCTTCGCCTCCTCGTTGTGCGGAGCCTGCTTCGAGGCCTGCCCGGTGCGGATCGACATACCGTCGCTGCTGGTCAGGCTGCGGACGCAGGTGGTGGAGGAGTCCTCCGGGCGGTCGGCGGAGGCGCTGGGGATGAGGGCGGCCGCGTGGACCTTCGGCGACCACCGCCGGCTCGAGGCGGCGCAGCGGGCCTCGACCCTGGCGGGGCGGGTGCTCGGCGGCCGCACGGTCCGGACCGTCCCCGTCCCCGGCCTGGCGGCGTGGGCGCAGGCCCGCGACGTGCCGGCGCCGCCGCGGGAGACCTTCCGGCACTGGTGGGCCCGCACCAGGGGCGGGGAGGGCACGTGAGCGCGCGCGAGGAGATCCTGGCCCGGCTGCGGGCGGCGACCGCGGACGTCACCGAGGCGAGGGGCGCGCGCGGCGAGGTGCCGGTGATCGGGAAGGAGTCACCGGGCCGTGACGAGACGCTCGAGCTCTTCGCCCGCACCGTCGCCGACTACGAGGCCACCGTGACCCGGTGCACCGAGCAGGAGGTGGGCGTCGTCGTCGCCGCCGCCCTCGCCCGGGCCGGCGCCCACGAGGTGGTGGTGCCCGCGGGCCTGGACCGCTCGTGGGTCGAGGCTGCCGCCGGGGCCGGGATGCGGGTGGTCGCCGACGGGCAGCCCTCCGGAGCACCCCTGTCCGCCAAGGAGCTCGACGCCGTGGACGCCGTCGTGACCGCGGCCAGGGTCGGGATCGCGACGACCGGCACCATCGTGCTCGACCATGCCGCCGACCAGGGCCGGCGCGCGCTGACCCTCGTGCCGGACCAGCACGTGTGCGTGGTCCGCGCCGACCAGGTGGTCCACGACGTGCCCGACGCCGTGGCGCTGCTCGACCCGCGACGGCCCCTCACCTGGATCAGCGGCCCCAGCGCCACGAGCGACATCGAGCTCAGCCGGGTCGAGGGCGTGCACGGTCCGCGCACCCTCGACGTGGTGGTCGTGGGCTGAGCGGCGCGGCCCGGCGACTAGGCTTCCCCGCGTGAGCGACGGACCCGACCTCGACCCGATCGACGACCTCCTCGACGTGCTCGACCTGACCTGGGAGGGACCGACCAGCATCCACGCCTCCGCCCCGGAGGGACTGTCGGTGGACCTGGGCGCCGTGGCCGGTGACGTCTTCCGCGGCCGCAGCCAGCCGCAGCCCCACGGCCGCGTCTTCGGCGGGCAGGTGCTGGCGCAGTCGGTCGTCGCGGCGGGCCGCACGGTGGAGCCGGACGAGAGCGGCCAGGAGCGGGCGATCCACTCGATGCACGCCTACTTCCTGCGTCCCGGGGACGACAAGGAGTCGATCGAGTTCGTCGTCGAGCGGATGCGCGACGGGCGCAGCTTCTCCGCGCGGCGGGTGCACGCCATGCAGGAGGGCCGCATCCTGCTGTCGATGACGGCCTCCTTCCAGGAGCCGGCCGACGGCCTCGAGCACGACCTGCCGATGCCGGAGGTCCCCGACCCCGAGACCCTGCGCTCGGACCGCGAGATCCTCGCCAGGATCGACCACCCTGTCGCCCAGCACCGGGCGCACCGCCAGGCGGTCGACGTGCGCCACGTGGAGCGGCTGCTCCTGGGCCCCGAGGAGCCCGGCCCCGCGGAGCAGGCGGTGTGGATGAGGGTCCAGCAGGACCTGCCCGACGACGACCTGCTGCACGCCGCGGTGCTGGCCTACGCCTCCGACTACGTCCTGCTGGAGCCGATCCTGCGCCGGCACGGCGTCGGCTGGGGCGACCCGCGCCTGCGGCCGGCCAGCCTGGACCACGCCATGTGGTTCCACCGTCCCGCGCGGGCCGACCAGTGGCTGCTCTACACCCAGTCCTCGCCGTCCGCACGCTCCGGCCGGGGTCTCGGCCTGGGCCACATGTTCGCCGCGGACGGCCGCCTGCTCGCCACCGTGGCCCAAGAGGGCATGGTCCGGATGAAGGGCTAGAGCCGCCCGTCACGACCCCCTGGCGCCGGCCCCCTTCAACGCGTGCGGGCCGAGGTGCCGTAGCGGCCGCCGTGCCGTTCGGCGCCGACGCGGCCGCGGCACACCTCGATGGCGTCCGAGGCGCGGATCAGCCCCAGGTGGCTGAACGCCTGCGGGTAGTTGCCGAGCATCTGCCCCGTCGAGGGGTCGTACTCCTCGGCCAGCAGGCCCAGCTCGCCGGCGGTCCCGACCAGCCGCTCCATCAGCTCCTCGGCGTCCTCGAGCCGACCGGTGTGGGCGTACTGCTCCACGAGCCAGAAGCTGCAGATGAGGAAGGACGCCTCGCCGCCCGGCAGCCCGTCGACGCCGTGGCTGGTGCGGTAGCGATGGACCAGCCCGGCCTCGTCGAGCAGCTCCTTCTCGATCCGCTCGACCGTCGCGAGCATGCGCGGGTCGTCATAGGCGCAGAACCCGGTCTGCGGGATCTGCAGCAGCGAGGCGTCCACGTGGTCGTCGTCGTAGGTCTGCCGGAACGCCCCGTCGGGGCCGACACCCCGCTCGTCGATCTCCTGGCGCAGGCGGTCGCGCAGCTCCTTCCACCGCTCGACGTCGCCGGGCAGGTCGTGCTCCTCCACGGCCCGGATGGCCTGGTCGAAGCCAGCCCACATCATCACCCTGCCGTGGGTGAAGAAGTGCGGCTCGCCGCGCATCTCCCAGATGCCGTGGTCCGGCTCGTCGAAGCGCCGAATCTGCAGGTCGAGCATCGCCAGCTGCAGGCCCCACGAGTAGCGGTCCTCGACCTCGCCGCTGTCGCGCAGCTGCCCGAGCGCGATGAGCACCTCGCCGACGACGTCGGCCTGGTACTGCTGGACCGCGCCGTTGCCCACCCGCACCGGCCGCGACCCGGCGTAGCCGGGCAGGTGGTCCAGCTCCCGCTCCACGAGGTCCCGCTCCCCGCCCAGGCCGTACATGATCAGCAGG
Source organism: Acidobacteriota bacterium (assembly GCA_003577095.1). Lineage (GTDB taxonomy): Bacteria > Actinomycetota > Actinomycetes > Actinomycetales > Dermatophilaceae > Ornithinicoccus. Next base: position 7,376 of record QEUR01000087.1, on the reverse strand, counting down.
TCCTGCGGGTCGCCGGCGACGGCGCGCAGCAGCCAGGTCCGCCAGGCCGCGGCGCCCCCGTCGAAGCCGTGCGCCATCATCGCCTCGAGCGTCAGCGCCGAGTCGCGCAGCCAGGTGTAGCGGTAGTCCCAGTTGCGGCTGCCGCCGAGCTCCTCCGGCAGCGACGTCGTCGCGGCGGCCACGATGCCGCCGGTGTCGACGTGGGTCAGCGCGCGCAGCACGAGGAGCGAGCGTCGGACCTGCTCGGCCCACGGCCCGCGCACCTCGATCGGCCGGGCCCAGTCGCGCCAGTCCGCCAGGGTCTGCTCCAGGTGCCGGTCGACGTCGATCGAGGTCGGCACGTCGCGCCACGAGTCCTGACCGGTCATCACCCAGGTCAGCTCCTCCCCCGCCCGGAGGGTATGCCGTGCCGTGTGCCGCCGTTCGCCGGGCACCGCCTGCGGCAGCGGACCGTGCAGCGCGAGCGCGGCCGGGCCGCCCACGGCGTAGAGCACCTGCTCCTGCGAGCCGTCGTCGCGGATCGCCGGCACGCGGTGCACCCAGGGGACGATCTCCCCGTAGGAGAAGCGGATGCACAGCTCGTGGTCGACCTCGACGGTGCCCTCGGTGCACCGCACCCGGCGCACGAGGTCCGAGCGCTCCCCGTCCACCGGCATGAAGTCGACCGACTCAGCGCGCCCCTGGGGCGTGCGCCACCTGCTGCGCAGCACGAAGCTGTCGCCCACGTAGGCACGCTCCTCGAGCTCGCCGTCGACGACGCCGATCTTCCACCGGCCGTGGTCCCTGGTGCCGAGCAGCTTGCTGAAGACCGACGGTGAGTCGAACCTCGGCAGGCACAGCCAGTCGACGCTCCCGTCCGGAGCGACCAGCGCCGCGGTGCGCAGGTCGCCGATGAAGGCGTAGTCGCCGATGGGGGTGGTGTTCGGGGCAGCGTCGTCGGGCATCTGCCCATCGTGTCAGGGAGCGCCGCGCGCCGCAGGTCACGGGTCGGCGGGCGCCGTACCGGGTCTCTCAGGTGAGGTCGTCGTGGTCGCCGCGGACCCAGGCGACGTAGCGCTCTGCGGACCTCGCGACCGCGGCGCGGGCGTCGTGGGGGACGGTCAGCCCGAAGTTGTCGTAGAGCCGGTCGAAGGTCAGGCTGGCCACCGCCGCGGCGATCCGGGAGACGACGGCCGCGGAGAGGGGTATGTCGTTGGGGTAGGACCGCATGAACGTCACCCAGCCGGCGGCCGGGACCGCCTTGACGGTGTCGCCGGAGAGCAGGACGCCGCGCCCCTCCCCGCCGGCCGACCAGCAGGCGACGGTGCTGCCCGGGAAGTGGCCGCCGGTCTGCAGGGCGGTGATGCCGGGCAGGACCTCGAAGGGCTCGGACCAGGTGACGACCTCGGGGCCGGTGCGCCGCAGCCACTCCCGGTCCTTCTCGGCGACGTAGACCGGCGCGTCGAAGGCGCGGGCCCACTCCAGCTGGCAGCCGTACATGTGCGGGTGGCTGGCCATCACGGCGGCGACGCCGCCGAGCTCGCGGACCGCCGCCAGGGCCGCGTCGTCGACGAAGCCCGGCACCTCCCACAAGAGGTTGCCGCCCGGCGTGCGGACGAGCATCGCGCTCTGCCCGATGTCGGCCTTCGGCTTGGCGTGCAGCGCGTAGAGGTCCGGCTCGCGCTCGGTGATCTCGATGCGGCACCCACCCGCAGCCAGCTCGGCCAGCGTGGTCCAGCGCTGCCCGCCGGGCGGGAGGTACTGCCGCTCGTCGGCGCAGATGGCGCAGACCTCCTCGCCGGTGTCGTTCTCCACGCCGCAGGTCGCGCACAGCACACGCATGGCGCCCACCCTAGTCCCGCTCTGCCGTGCAGGAACGGGGGTTGACCCCCTGTCCCCGGCGCCATAAGAGGTGCTTCGATGTCAGGTATGTGGTGGCAAGACCTGCTCTGGGGCCTCTGGAACGGCATCACCGCCTGGGTGGTGTTCATCGTGCACGTCTTCGGCGGCTGGGACCGCTTCCCCGTGTACGACGTCGACCGCGCCGGCAACTGGTACGACTTCGGCTTCCTGCTGGGTGCCGGCTCGCCGGTGCTCGGCATGCTCGGGGGGCGCAGGGCGGCGAGGAGGTAGGGACGGCGTGGGTCACGGGCCGGGCGCCACGGCGACCGGCAGACTCCGCCGGGAGACGACGTGCCGTCCGGCTCCGCTGAGCGGGTCGGTGAAGGACACCTCCGCGGCGAGCAGCTGCAGGGGTGCGGAGAAGTCGTCGGGCGCCACCTCCCGCACCTGCGGGTAGAGAGGGTCGCCCAGGATCGGGATGCCCAGCCCGGCCAGGTGGACGCGCAGCTGGTGGGTCTGCCCGGTGGTCGGGGTGAGCCGGTAGCGGCCCAGGCCGGGCTCCACCACCTCGGCCAGCTCGACCAGGGTCTCGGCGTTCGGGGTGCCGGGCACCACCCTGGTCTGCAGCACGCCGCGCTCCTTGACCAGCCGGTTGCGCACCACCAGCGGCAGGTCCAGGTCCTCGGGCAGCGGGGCCAGCGCCTCGTACGTCTTGCCCAGCCCGCCCTCCTGGACCATCCGCTGGTAGGCGCCGCGCGCCTCGCGCCGCGTGGTGAGCAGCAGGACGCCGCTGGTCAGCCGGTCGAGCCGGTGCACGGGCGCCAGGTCGGGCAGGTCGAGCTCCCGCCGCAGCCGGACGAGGACCGTTTGCTCCACGTGGCTGCCACGCGGCATCGTGGCCAGGAACGGAGGCTTGTCGACGGCGAGCAGCCCGGTGTCGTCGTCACGCAGCAGCACGGGCAGCTCGCCCGGCACCTCCGGCTCCTCCGGCAGGTCCCGGTAGAGGTAGACCGACCCACCCACCCGGTACGCGGTGCGCCGGTCGACGGGTGTGCCGTCGCCCAGGAGCACCTCGCCGTCCCGGACGCGACGCCATACCCCCTCCTCGTCGCCGGTGAGGTGGACGAGGAAGGCGACCACGGTCGGGAAGGACCGCTCCCGCGGCATCCGGACGCGCGCAGGCCCGAGCCCGTCCCGGGGAGGGAGCGGCGGCTCGGGCCTGGTGCGGCGCCGGCGTGACATCGGTGCCGGTCGGCTGGGTCGGACTGGTCAGTCGCGGGTGAGGCGGCGGTAGGTCACGCGGTGCGGACGGGCCGCCTCGGCGCCGAGGCGCTCGACCTTGTTCTCCTCGTAGGCGCCGAAGTTGCCCTCGAACCAGTACCAGCTGGCGGGGTTCTCCTCGGTGCCCTCCCAGGCCAGGATGTGGGTGGCGACGCGGTCGAGGAACCACCGGTCGTGGCTGATGACCACGGCGCAGCCGGGGAAGGACTCGAGGGCGTTCTCCAGCGAGCCGAGGGTCTCCACGTCCAGGTCGTTGGTCGGCTCGTCCAGGAGCAGCAGGTTGCCGCCCTCCTTGAGCGTCAGCGCCAGGTTGAGGCGGTTGCGCTCGCCGCCGGAGAGGACGCCGGCCTTCTTCTGCTGGTCGGGGCCCTTGAAGCCGAACTGGCTGACGTAGGCCCGCGACGGGATCTCCACGTTGCCGACCTGGATGAAGTCGTTGCCGTCGGAGACGACCTCCCACAGCGACTTCTCGGGGTCGATGTTGGCGCGGTTCTGGTCGACGTAGCTGATCTTGACCGTCTCGCCGACCTTGACCGTGCCGTCGTCCGGCTCCTCCAGGCCGACGATCGTCTTGAACAGCGTCGTCTTGCCCACGCCGTTGGGGCCGATGACCCCGACGATGCCGTTGCGGGGCAGGGTGAAGCTCAGCCCGTCGATGAGGACGCGGTCGCCGAAGCCCTTCCTCAGGTCCTTGACCTCGATGACCTGGGCGCCCAGGCGCGGCCCCGGCGGGATCTGGATCTCCTCGAAGTCCAGCTTGCGGGTGCGCTCGGCCTCGGCCGCCATCTCCTCGTACCGGGCCAGGCGGGCCTTGTTCTTGGTCTGCTTGGCCTTGGCGTTGGAGCGGACCCACTCCAGCTCCTTCTCCAGGCGCTTGGCCAGCTTGGCGTCCTTCTTGCCCTGGACCTCGAGGCGCTCGCGCTTCTTCTCCAGGTAGGTGGAGTAGTTGCCCTCGTAGCCCAGCAGCCGGCCGCGGTCGACCTCGGCGATCCACTCGGCGACGTTGTCCAGGAAGTAGCGGTCGTGGGTGACGGCCAGGACGGCGCCCGGGTAGCTGGCCAGGTGCTGCTCGAGCCACTGGACCGACTCGGCGTCCAGGTGGTTGGTGGGCTCGTCGAGCAGGAGCAGGTCCGGCTTGGACAGCAGCAGCTTGCACAGCGCGACGCGCCGGCGCTCACCACCGGAGAGGACGGTGACGTCGGCGTCCGGCGGTGGGCAGCGCAGGGCGTCCATCGCCTGCTCCAGCTGGGCGTCGAGGTCCCAGGCGTCGGCGTGGTCGATCTCCTCCTGCAGCTGACCCATCTCGGTCATCAGCGCGTCGAAGTCGGCGTCCGGGTCGGCCATCTGCTCGGAGATCTCGTTGTAGCGGTCCAGCTTGGCCTTGATCTCGCCGACGCCCTCCTCGACGTTGCCGAGGACCGTCTTGTCCTCGTTGAGGGGAGGCTCCTGCAGCAGGATCCCGACGGAGTAGCCGGGGCTGAGCCGGGCCTCGCCGTTGGAGGGCTGGTCCATCCCCGCCATGATCTTGAGGATGGTCGACTTGCCGGCGCCGTTGGGACCCACGACGCCGATCTTGGCGCCGGGGTAGAAAGCCATCGTGACGTCGTCGAGGATCACCTTGTCGCCGACCGCCTTGCGGGCACGCGTCATGGTGTAGATGAATTCGGCCATGGCTCCCAGGGTATCCGCCGGACGGTGCCCCTCCGAATCGCCCGACCCCGTCCCGGCACGGGCCGGTCCGGAGGGGCGCCGCCCCGGCGCGGCCGGCAGTCAGGCGGCCTGCTGCTCCTTCTCGCTCCCCTCCTCCGAGGTGTCGTGCACCACGCCGTCGGCGTCGACCCGCACCCCCGCAGGCAGGCCGAGCTCCGGGTCGTCGAGGTCGGGTGCCGGCGCGGCGCCCGGACCGCCCTCCTCCTCGGGCGGCGGCGACGTCTCATACTCCGGCTCGAGCTCGGGGTAGGCGCGGCTGCCCTTGGTGTAGCTCGTCGTCCCGAAGGTCAGGTCGATGCCGAGGCTGTCGGCACGGACCTGCGGGCGGGCGCCGCGGGCGCTCTCGCTGGTCCACTCGTGGACGCTGAAGCGGCCGTGGGCCACCACCGGGGTGCCGACCTCGACCGAGTGCAGCGCGTTGGCCCCCAGCGAGCCCGGGCAGATGATGTCGTAGTAGGTGACGCCGGCCTGCACGTAGGTCTGGCTGCCGGGGTCCCAGTGGCGCTCGTTGACCGCGATCGGCACAACGGTGAACGGCCGGCCGTCGGACCGGCGGTACTTCACCTCGGGCTCGCGCGTGACGTTGCCGGAGACGGTCATCCTGATCTCTCTGAGCATGTGCTTCCCCTCCTTGGTCGCACCCGTCGGCGACGGGTCGTGTGCGGGTCAGCCTGCTGCGGGGCCCCCGGCGCGGGAAGGGCCGGGAGCGCGGCTGTGGACGACCGGCGCCCGGTGACGACCCTGTGGACGGAGGTCCGGTAAGGGGCCGCGCAGCTCCGGCGGCACGTGTGGACCGGGCCCGTCGCGCTCGAGCGCCTCCCTGTCCCAGCCGGCCGCGTCCGCCGCGGCCTCGTACGTGCTCTGCAGGAAGTCGGTCAGCGCCCGGTCCGGGTCGTCCGCGGTGCGCACGGCCGTGTAGGGCAGCACGAACTCCTGCAGCTCGTCGTCCCACCGCGCCAGCGCCGGCAGCAGGGCGGCGTCCCGGTAGCCGGACGCCGGCTCCGGGTAGGCGTAGGAGTAGAAGACCCCCTCGCCCTCCCCGCCCGGCCAGTAGCCGGCGCTCGACACCTCGTGCGAGTAGGCCTCGTGCATGACGTGCGGCCCGCAGTTGGGCGCCCCGCCCGGGTGCGCCGGTGCGGGCCGACCGGAGAACCGGGTGACCGCCAGGTCGAGGGCTCCCCAGAACAGGTGCACGGGGCTGCACTTGCCGACGAACCGGGCGCGGAACTCCTCCAGCACCCGGTCGGCCTCCACCAGGGACCGCCAGAAGGCGGTCACCGCTGCCGCGTCGTAGGAGTCGTGCACGTCGTCCTCGGCGAAGGGGATGGCGTCGGGGATCTCCACGGGGACCGGCCAGATCTGCGTGCTCAGGTCCAGGTCGGCGAGGATCCCGGACAGCTCGGCGTAGAACGAGCGCACCGGCATCGAGGCCAGCTCGAGCCGCCGACGGGTCCCGTCGGTGCGGCGCACGACCAGCTCGTGGTCGACCAGGTCCAGGTCGATCGAGAAGCCCCGGCCCGGCCCGGCAGGGACGAGGCCGGTGCTCAGCCCCGCGGAGGTGACCTTCAGCGTCGTCGCCCACCAGTGGTTGACCAGCGGCACCCGCGCCATCTTCACCTTGCCGACCACCTGCAGCCACAGCTGGAAGGTGTCACGCGTGGGCTGCCAGCCGGCGACCGGCAGCTCCGGCCAGACGTCGCGCTCGGGACCCACAAGGACCCCTCAGCCGTAGGACGGTGCGGGAGGTGCCCCGGGCACCTGGAAGGTGAGCCTGTCGGCGTAGCACCACCACCAGTCCTCCCCCGGCTCGAAGGACCGGACGAGCGGATGCTCCGTGGCGTGCCAGTGCGCGGTGGCGTGCTTGTTCGGCGAGCTGTCGCAGCAGCCGACGTGACCGCACGTCATACAGATGCGCAGGTGGACCCACCGGTCCCCCGTGCGCAGGCAGTCCTCGCAGCCCTGGGCGGAGGGGGTGACCTCCCGGGCCTGGTCCAGGTGCGTGCAGGCGTCGGCCATGCGGCCAGGCTACCCGGGACTACGCCGCCGCGCGCTCGAGCAGCTGCCGCGTCTTCTCGTGGCGGTCCAGGACGGTGACGACCGGCAGGTGCACGCGCTGGTACGCGACCTCCTCGACGGCCTCGTCCAGCCGCTCCTCCACGTGGCGGCGCCGGCGGCGTGCCCCGACCCGGGCCAGCAGCCTCGCCAGCAGGGCCAGGAGCAGCCCGGCCAGCAGGCCGCCGACCAGCAGGGCGAGCGGCACCGGCACCGGGCCCCAGAACGGCGTGTCGACGGGCACGCCGCTCCAGCCCAGGACCGCGACGACGACCAGCCACAGCAGGCCGACGACGGCGGCCACCGCGAGCAGCACCTGCAGGAGGCCGAGCACCGACCACCAGGCCGGGGACCGGGTACGCAGCGGAGTGGCGATGATGGCCTGGTCGAGGGAGTCGGCCAGGTCCTCGCGGGTCGTGCCCGCGGCCTCGATCAGCGCCTCCTGCCAGCGCACCGGCAGCCCCGCACCCGCGTCGTCGGCCACCTGGCGGGTGGCCAGCTGGACGTTGGCC
>QEUR01000086.1 GCA_003577095.1 Acidobacteriota bacterium | reverse complement strand
CGGCGTTCGCCGCCGTCGGCACCTGCGCGATGAGCTGGTGGAGGTATGCCGTGCCGCCCACCCGGGCGAGGTCCCCCCGCTTGGTCAGCTCGTCCGCCACGGTGATCGCGTCGACCGGCTCGCCCCGCGAGAATAGGTCGATGACCGCGTCGTAGATCTGCTCGTGCGCCGGCCGGTAGAAGTCCTGCGCCCGGACGATCTCGGAGCACTCCCCGATCGCGTCCTTGGACAGCAGCATGGCCCCCAGCGCGCTCTGCTCGGCCGCCACGTCCTGCGGCGGCAGGCGCTCCTCGGGGGGCGCCACGGACGTGCCGTACGCCTGCTCCAGCTCGCTCAGCGACATCCACCCTCCAGCTCTCGTCCGACCCTCGTCATGAGGACACCACCGACCTCTGACAGACCCGCCCTTGGCCGGTCGTCGACAGCCCTCGCGCCACCGTAGGCCCTCCCGACCTCCCCGCCAAGCACCCCTGTGGACAAGGTGTGGACCCGGTGTGGGCGTCCGGTGGACGACACACCGTGGGGGCTGTGGAGGACTGTGGACGGCCCTGTGGACAACCTGACGACTTTCGTCGCGACAGGTCGCTGACCTGCACGGACGTGATCCACAGGCTGTGCACACAAATTCGTCGTCGCCTTCCTGGGAAGGACCGCGACGCCTTCTGCGTTTAGCACTCTAGAGGCACGAGTGCCAGCCACAGGGGCTGGACCTGCACCGATCACACGAGGAGGAGCACCATGACCCGTTTCGACCCGTTCCGCGACCTCGACCGCCTGATGTCGCAGAGCCTGCGCACCCCGGCCGCGGCCGCCATGCCGATGGACCTGTTCCGCCGCGAGGAGGCCTTCGTCGCCCGCGTAGACCTGCCCGGCGTCGACCCCTCGACCATCGACGTGGACGTCGAGGACCGCACGCTGACGATCCGCGCCGAGCGCCGCGAGGAGCCGGAGGTCGAGCAGTGGCTCTCGCACGAGCGTCCGTCCGGCACCTTCGCCCGCCAGCTCACGCTCGGCCACGGCGTCGCCCTCGACCGGATCGAGGCCGACTACACCGACGGCGTCCTCACCCTGACCATCCCGGTCGCCGAGGAGGCCAAGCCCCGCAAGATCCAGGTAGCGCACCGCTCCCTCGGCGGCGCCGACGTCCGCGGCGAGGTCACCCACGGCTCCGCGGAGCAGCCCGCGGCGAGCTGACGCCGCCGCACCCCGCCAGCAGGAGGCCCCGCACCGACCGGTACGGGGCCTTCCGCGCGTCCCGGGGTTTGGCAGACTCGCCCCGTGACGCCTCCCCGCCCCGACAGGTCCGCGGTGCGGCGCGAGGTGCTGCGCCTGGCGGTCCCCGCCTTCCTGGCCCTCGTCGCCGAGCCGCTCTTCCTGCTGGCCGACTCCGCGATCGTCGGCTTCCTCGGCACCTCCTCGCTCGCCGGGCTGGGCGTCGCTAGCGGGGTGCTGCTCACCGCCGTCAACATCTTCGTCTTCCTCGCCTACGGCACGACCGCGGTCGTCGCGCGCCGGCTGGGGGCGGGCGACCAGCGGGGCGCGCTCACCGCCGGCGTCGACGGGCTGTGGCTCTCCCTGGTCCTCGGCGTCCTCGCCGCCGTGGTCGTCGCGGTCTGGGCCCACCCCCTGGTCGCCCTCTTCGGCGCCACGCCCGACGCGACCACCGAGGCGGTGACCTACCTGCGGGTCTCGGCGCTCGGCATACCCCCGATGCTCCTGGTCCTGGCGGCCACCGGCGTGCTCCGCGGCCTGCAGGACACCCGGACGCCGCTGGTGGTCGCGGTCGCCGGCTTCACCACCAACGCCCTCCTCTCGCTGCTGCTCGTGCACGGCGTCGGGTGGGGCATCGCGGGCGCGGCCTGGGGCACGGTGGTCGCCCAGACCGGCATGGCCGTCGCGCTCGTCACGGTCGTCGTCCGGGACGCCTCCCAGCTCGGGGCCTCGCTCGGCTTCGCCACCGCGGGCGTGCTGCGCTCGGCGCTGGACGGCATACCCCTGCTCGTGCGGACCCTGTCCCTGCGGGCCGTCCTGCTGCTCACCACCTGGGTCGCCGCCGGGCTCGGCGAGCCCCAGCTGGCCGCCCACCAGGTCGCGATGACGGTATGGAGCGCGCTCGCCTTCGCGCTCGACGCCCTCGCGATCGCGGCGCAGGCGCTGACCGGCAAGTCGCTGGGCGCCGGGGACGTCGAGAGCACCCACGAGGTGACCTGGCTGATGGTGCGCTGGGGCGTCCTGTTCGGCCTGGCCCTGACCGCGCTGATCCTGCTGCTGCACCGGGTGGTGCCGCTCGGCTTCTCCACCGACCCGGAGGTGCAGGCGGCCCTGGCCGCGGCCCTCATCGTGGTCGCAGTCGCCCAGCCGGTCTCCGGCGTCGCGTTCGTGCTCGACGGGGTGCTGATCGGCGCCGGGGACGCGCGCTGGCTGGCGGTCGCGCAGACCGTCTTCCTCGTCGCCTACCTGCCGATGGTGCTCGCGCTGAAGGGCTCCGGGGTCGTCGGCACGCAGGGGCTGGTCTGGCTGTGGGTGGCCTTCGCCGCGTTCATGACCGTGCGCGCCGCCGGCCTGGTGTGGCGGGCACGGGGCGACGCGTGGCTGGTCACCGGCGCGACCCGCTGACCGTGCTCAGAACGTCGTCTCGAGCAGCCCCTTGAGCTGGTCCAGGTCGGCCTCCACGGCGGCGCGGTCCCGCGCGAACTCCTCGTCGCTCATGGCCCCCTGCCGCAGCGTGAAGACGACCTCGGCGCCGTCCGGGTGGGGCAGCACGCGCATGTGGTTGCGGACCCGCTCCCCGGAGGGCAGCGTCACGTCGTGGTCGAGGATGCCGTGCTCGTTGCGCGGCGCGAACTCCACGACCACCTCGCCCATCGGCGAGTCGACCACCAGGTGGTCGCCCTCGGTCCGCACGCTCCCCTCGGCGAGGCCCGACGCCCAGGCCCCGAGGTGCTCCGGGTCCGCCGCGAAGTCGTAGACCTCCTGCGGCCGGGCGGCGATGACCCTGCTCACGTGGACGCTGCTCATCCCACCAGCCTCCCAGCGGGCGCCCACCACGACAAGCCCGGGCACCGCCGACCGGGGGCCGTTGCCCCCGGAGGGAGAAACGCTCCATACCGGGCCGTTTGACTTTTCCGAAGATCCTGTGATCTGATCCTCCCACCCATCCAGAGCGGACGAGAGACCTGGCTCGTCGACCCCGCAGCAACCGCCCCTCCCGGGGAAGGGTGCTCACGCCAGGACCGATGGAGGAGCCCCTGATGTTCCAGTGTTTCACGGAGATGCCCCCGGCGGTCACCGCCGGGCTGTGCTGACCGCCGGCCGCGCGCGCTGACCGCCGCCCCGCCACCACCCCTGCCGCCGCAGAGCGGCATACCCGCAGAATCTTCAGGAGTACACCCATGTCCTCAGCGACCCTGCACGTCGCCCCGCCCGACCTGCGCAGCGCCTTCCGACGCGCCGCCTCCAGCACCTGGGTGGTGACCGGCGCCCGCTCGCCCGGCCTGGACCCGGTCGGCTTCACCGCTATCTCGGTCGTCTCGGTCAGCCTCGAGCCACCGCTCGTCAGCTTCAACGTCGGCAGGAGCTCCTCCAGCCTGGCGACCCTGCGCCGCACGGCACGCGCCGCGCTCCACCTGCTCGGCGAGGACCAGGCCGCGGTCGCCACCCGCTTCGCCGCCGACCGGCGCCGCCGCTTCGTCGAGGACGGGACCTGGGGCTGGGCCGGCGGCCTGCCGGACGTCCACGGCGCCGTGCTGCGCCTGACCACCACGCTCGTCGACCTCGTCGAGGCCGGCGACTCCCTCCTGGCGCTCGCCCGCGTCGAGCGCGCCACCACCCACGACGGGCCCGCGCCCCTCGTCCACCACCAGGGGAGCTTCGGCCCCCTCCAGCTGATCGGAGCCTGACCGTGTCCCTCGCCGACAACCCCCTGTCCTTCGCCTACTGGGTGCCCAACGTCTCCGGCGGCCTGGTCGTCTCCACCATCGAGCAGCGCACCGACCACTCGCCCGCCTACAACGTCGACGTGGCCCGCACCGCCGAGCAGGTCGGCTTCGACTACGCCCTGACGCAGGTGCGCTACCTCGCCAGCTACGGGGCGGACGCCCAGCACGAGTCGGTCAGCTTCTCGCTCGGCCTGCTCGCGGCGACCGAGCGGCTGCGGGTCATCGCCGCGGTCCACCCGGGGCAGTGGCCGCCGCACGTCCTGGCCAAGCTCGCCGCCACCGCCCAGGAGCTGCACGGCGGCCGGTTCGCCCTCAACGTGGTCTCCGGCTGGTTCAAGGACGAGTACACCCGTCTCGGCCTGGACTGGCTCGACCACGAGGAGCGCTACCGCCGGTCCGAGGAGTTCATCGAGGTGCTGCGCGGGCTGTGGCAGGAGGACCCGTTCACCTTCCGCGGCGACTTCTACCGGACCCGCGACGTCGTCTTCCGGCCCTCCCCCGCCCGGGCACCCGAGGTCTTCCAGGGCGGCAACTCCGGCGCGGCGCGGGAGATGGCCGGTCGCCTCTCCGACGTCTACTTCATGAACGGCAACACGCTCGACGGCGTGCGCGAGCAGGTCGCCGACGTGCGCGGCCGCGCCGCCCGCCACGGTCGCGCGGACGCCGTGCGCTTCGGCCTCAACGGCTTCGCGGTGGTCCGCGACACGGAGGCCGAGGCGGTCGGGGTGGTCGAGGAGATCATCGCCAGGGCCGACGCCGACAAGGTGCGCGCCTTCGGGGAGGCGGTCAAGCAGGCGGGCGCCTCGGCACCCGACCGCAAGGGGATGTGGGCCGACTCGCAGTTCCGCGACCTGGTCCAGTACAACGACGGCTTCCGCACCGGCCTGATCGGCACGCCCGAGCAGGTCGCCCGCCGGATCCTGGACTACAAGGCGGCGGACGTCGACCTGCTCCTGCTGGGCTTCCTGCACGTGCGCGAGGAGGTCGAGCGGTTCGGGCGCGAGGTCATCCCGCTCGTGCGCGAGCTCGAGGAGGCGGGGTATGGCGTGGAGCCGGCCGGCCAGGACGTCTCGCCCCGGTCGTCGGTCGGGGCGGTGGCATGATGACGCTCGTGAGCGACATCTCGCCCGCCGCCGCGCTGCGCGAGCGGCAGCGGCCGCTGAAGGCGGCCTACCGGGACGACCCGGCGAGCGCGCTGACGCCGAGCACGGCCACGGCGAGGGTCGACCAGGCGGCCCTGACCGCGACGGTCCCGACCTGGGCCGGGGACGTCGTCGCCGGGCTGCACCCGGCCGCCGGCGGTGACGGCACCCGGGCCTGCTCCGGCGACATCCTCCTCCAGGCGCTCGTGGCCTGCGCGGGGGTCACGCTGGCCTCGGTCGCGACCGCGCTGGGCGTCGAGCTGCGCTCGGCCACGGTGACGGCGCACGGCACGTGGGACGCGCGCGGCACGCTCGGCGTCGACCGCGACGCTCCCGTCGGGCTCACCGAGGTGGAGCTGGTCGTCGACCTCGACACCGACGCCGACGAGGCTGCCGTCGCCCGGCTGCTGGAGCTGACCGAGCGCTACTGCGTCGTCGCGCAGACGCTGACCTCGCCACCGCCGCTCACGGTGCGACGGGCCTGAGCGCGGACGCGCCTCAGCCGTCCGGCGTCCGGGCGCCGTCGTCGGGCGGAGGGCCGGCCTCCTCCCCCGACGGGTCGACGCGCTCGCGCCGGCCCGGGTGGATGTCCGCGGGGCGCACCTGACCGGTGCGGAAGCCGGCCCGGCCGACCATGTGCGCGCCGGCCGGGATGGTCACCAGCTGGAAGAAGCCGACGAGCAGCAGCACCAGGCCGTCCATGCCGGAGCGGGTGCGCAGCCAGACGCCGAGGAGGACCAGCAGCAGCCCCAGCACCTGGGGCTTGGTCCCGGCGTGCATCCGGGTGAGCAGGTCCGGGAAGCGCACCACGCCGACGCCGGCGGCGAAGCAGAGCATCGCGCCGCCGAGCAGCGAGAGCAGGCCGAGGAGGTCGGCGACCGTCGTCCAGCTCATCGCGGCGGCTCCGGGTCCCGGTCGCGGGCGACGAAGCGCGCGACGGCCACCGACCCCAGGAAGCCGACGAGCGAGAGGGAGATCAGCAGCGGCAGCGTCGACGCGGCGCCGGTGAGCGCGATGTGCGCGCCGAGCGCGGACACCACGATCGAGACGAGGGTGTCGGAGGCGACCACCCGGTCCAGCACGCTGGGCCCGATCGTGATCCGGGTCAGGGTGAGCAGTGCGGCGAGCGCGATCAGGCCGCCGATCATCCACGCGAGCACGGTCTCCACGGTCTCGAGGGTCACCGCTCCTCCTTCCTCTCGCCGAGCGGCCGGGCCAGCGCGGCCTCGCGGGCGCGCCGGGGGTCGAGCACCGCCTCGGGGTCCGGGTGGAAGGCGCGCACGACGCGGGCCTCCTGGGCACGCACGTTGCGCCGCACCCGTTGGGCGTCCTTGTCGTTCTCCACCTCGAGCGCGTGCAGGGTGAGCAGCCGCTGCCGGGCGTCGAGGTCGATGACGACCGTGCCCGGGACGAGCGCGACCAGCTCGGCGGTGATCGTCTGCAGCAGCTCCTCCTTGGCGACCAGCTGGATGTCCATCACCGCGCCCCGGGTGGTGGGGCCGTGCGCGATCGCCAGCCACGCGACATGGATCGAGGCCACGGTCAGGTCCCACAGGAAGCGGGACACCAGGACGACCAGCCCCCAGGGGTGCAGCCGCAGCTTGACCCGCACCCGCGGCAGCGGGAAGGCGACGAGCACCAGGACGGCCACCGCCACGCCGCCGACCACCGTGAGAAGCGTCGGTGAGCGCCAGAGCACGACCCACACGACGGTCAGCCACAGGATCGACCCCCAGGAGAGCTGGCGCCCCAGCAGCCGGCCCCTCACAGTCCCGCCCCCGAACCGAGCACGGCCTGCAGGTAGGGCTCGCGCAGCATGAGGTCGACCGCCGCCCGCGTCGTGATGTCGTACAGCGGCCCGGCCACGAAGGTCAGCGCCACCGTGACCGCCACCAGCGCCGAGGTGGGGAAGAGCACGCCCAGGCCGAGCGCCTCGTGGTGGCCGCCGCGGACCGGGCCCTGCCCGGTCATCCCCTCGGGGTTCTCCGACCAGAAGGCGCGGCCCCAGACGCGCGAGACGGCATACAGGGTGAGCAGGGAGGTGACCACGGCCCCGACGACGACCACGTAGGTCAGCCAGGTGCCCTGGTCGATGCCGGCCTGGATCAGGCCGACCTTGCCCAGGAAGCCGGTGAACGGCGGGATGCCGGCCAGGTTCATGGCCGGGACGAAGAAGAGCACGCCCACGACCGGCGAGATCCGGGCCAGGTCGCCCAGCCGGCCGGTGTCGCTGGAGCCGCCGACCCGCTCGATCAGCCCGGTGACCAGGAACAGCGTGGTCTGGATGAGGATGTGGTGGATGACGTAGAAGATCGCCGCCGCCAGGCCGACCGTCGAGCCGACGGCGATGCCGAAGAGCATGTAGCCGATGTGGCTGACCAGGGTGTAGGACAGCATCCGCTTGATGTCGTCCTGGACGATCGCGCCGAGGATGCCCACGACCATCGTCAGCAGCGCGGCCCAGAGCAGCACGTCGTCGAACCGGGTGGTGGGGAAGAGCAGCGTCTGGGTGCGGATCATCGCGTAGACGCCGACCTTGGTGAGCAGGCCGGCGAAGACTGCGGTGACGGGCGCGGGCGCGGTGGGGTAGGAGTCCGGCAGCCAGCCCGACATCGGGAAGACGGCCGCCTTGACCGCGAAGCCGAGCAGCAGCATCACGTGCAGCACGGCGACGGTGCCGCCGGGCAGCTCGCCGGTGCGCTGCGCCAGCAGGGCGAGGTTGATGGTGCCGGTCGCGGCGTAGACCATGCTGATCGCGATGAGGAAGATCATCGAGGACAGCAGCGAGACCAGCACGTAGGTGGTGCCCGCCCGCACGCGCTCGGCGGTGCCACCCAGGGTGAGCAGCACGAAGCTCGCGGCCAGGAGCATCTCGAAGCCGACGTAGAGGTGGAACAGGTCGCCGGAGACGAAGGTCGTGGTCACGCCGGCGGCGAGCACGAGGATCGTGGGGTGGAAGACCGGCAGCGGCGAGTGCCCGTCGCTCTCGTCGTCGAAGGAGCTGCGCCCCTGGCCGATGGAGTAGCCGAGGACGCCCATCGTCACGGTCGTGGACACGATCACCATGAGCGCCGAGAGCCGGTCGACGGCCAGCACGATGCCCTCCCAGGGCATCCACCCGCCGACGTGGACGACCTGCGGGCCCAGCCGGTCGGAGGCCCACAGCAGCACGCCGGCCAGCACGAGCATCGCGCCGAGCACCGTCATGCTGATGATCCGCTGCACGTGGGTGCGTCGGGCGGCGGCCAGCGCCAGCCCGGCCCCGACGAGCGGGAGCACGACGACGAGCGGCACCATCCAGGCGTACGGGGTGATCATCGCCCGCCCCCCGTCCCGGGTCCGCCGGTCGGGCGTCCGCCGCCACCCCGCTCCGGTATGCCGTCGCGCCAGGTGGTGCCGACCTCGCCGTCGGACTCGGTGTCGCCGTGGTGCCGGCTCTCCGGCAGCTCGCCCCCCGCGGCGATCTGCTCGGTCACGTCCCGGGCGCTGGGGCTGTCGAGCAGGTCGGCCTCGGCCCGCGCGTGGATCCGCGCCGACTCGGTGTCGTCGTCGACCAGGTCGCGGCCGGAGAGCTGGCGCGCTCGGTGGGCCAGGGCGAGGACGAAGGCCGTCATGCCCAGCGTGATGACGATCGCGGTGAGCACCAGCGCCTGCGGCACCGGGTCGACCATCGGCTCGTCCGACTCGCCGACGATCGGCGGCGCCCCGGCCGGTCCGGAGGCGACGATGAAGAGCAGGTTGACGCCGTTGCCCATGAGCAGGAACCCCATGAGCGCGCGGACCAGCGACCGGGACAGGAACAGGTAGGTCCCGGTCCCGATGAGCACGCAGGCGACGACGACCGTGGTCAGGTTGACGCTCACCGCTGCGCCTCCTCGCGGGCGGCGGCGCGCTCTTCCTCGTCGCGGATCTGGTCGTCGATGCCGGAGCCGAGGCTGCGCAGGATGTCGAGCATGAGGCCGACGACGACGAGGAAGACGCCGATGTCGAACAGCAGCGAGGTGACCACGTGCACCTCGCCCAGCAGCGGCACGTGCACGTCGGCGATCCAGGTGCGCAGCGGCGGGGAGCCGAAGAGCATGGGCAGCACCGCCGAGCCGGCGGCGATGAACAGGCCGGTGCCCAGCAGCGAGGCCGGGCGCACCGGGAGCGCGGCGCGCAGCTCGGCGCCGTAGCCGGCCAGGTAGCGCAGGCACAGCGCCAGGCCGGCGACGATCCCGGCCGCGAACCCGCCGCCGGGCTGGTTGTGCCCGGTGAAGAGCAGGTAGACCGACCACAGCACGATCGTGTGGAAGATCAGGTGGGTGACGATCTCCAGGATCGTCGAGCGCCGGTAGGGGTCGACCAGATGGGTGTCGGCGATCCACAGCCGCGACGAGGGCACCTCCTCCTCGTCGCTCTCCTGCTTGAGTCGTTCCCGCAGGTTGCGTGAGCGCAGCAGGCCCTGGGCGGCGCGCAGCAGGTTCTCGTCGCGGAGGAAGACCAGGCTCGCCACGCCGGTGGCGGTCGCCAGGACCACGGAGAGCTCGCCCATGGTGTCCCAGGCGCGGACGTCGACGAGGATGACGTTGACGATGTTGAGACCGCCGCCGTAGTCGACGGCGCGCGAGGCCAGGTCCGCGGCGGCCGGCTCCTGCACGCGGGAGCCCCCGGCCACGGCCGTGGCGACCCCGACGACGGTGGCCACGGTGACGCCGAGCAGGGCGCGCACCCGCCGGGTCATCCGGGTGGGGTCGTCCGGGAACCGGCCGGAGAGCCGGCGCAGGACCAGGACGAGCACGACGAGGACGACGGTCTCGACCAGCACCTGGGTGAGCGCGAGGTCGGGTGCGCCGTGGAAGAGGAACAGCAGCGCGGTGCCGTAGCCGGTCACGCTGACGAGGAAGACCGCCCGCAGCCGGCGCCGGGCCCGGGTGGCCAGGTAGGCGGCCACCACCACGATCGCGCCGGTGGCCAGCTGCGCGGCCGAGTCGCTCAGGTGCACCTCCTCGGGCCAGGGCGCGCCCTTGACGACCATGGTCACCCCCGGGAGGAGCACGAGCACCGCGAAGATCGTGCCCAGGAGGACCGGCAGCGAGCCGCGCTGCATGAAGCCGGTGGTCTCCAGCGCCAGCCGGTCCAGGCCGCGCATGACGTGGTGGTAGGTGCGGCCGGCGTCGAACGGCGACAGCGGCACCGGCACCTCCACCGGCCGGCGGCTCTGCAGCCACCACCAGGTCGCGCCGAGCACCCAGATGCCCGCGGACACCGCCAGCGGGAGGGTGAACCCGTGCCAGAGGCCCAGGTGCACGGGGTCGGCGTCCGCGCGGTGGACCACGGTCTCGGTATGCGGTGCCAGCAGCGTCTCGAGCGCGGTCGAGGTCAGGCCCAGGACCAGGCCGGCGAGGGAGAGCAGCACGGGCACGCCGACGAGGATCCAGGTGGGGGCGTGCCAGCGCGGCGGTTTGGGCTTGCCGACCGGCGGGCGCGCGC
>QEUR01000085.1 GCA_003577095.1 Acidobacteriota bacterium | reverse complement strand
GCCACCCGCTACGACAAGCTCGCCCTCACCTACCGCGCCGGCGTCCTCCTACGAGCCATCACCCTCTGGCTGACCGCATTAGGAGACACGCCCTAGCGGGCAGGCGTACGCGCAGCGAGCGTCCAAGCAACCGAGTTGCGACCTGTCTCGCGACCCGCAGGCACGGCGGTCAAAGGTTGCTCGTTCTCCGTGGTATCTTGTGCTGGCCGCGAAGTGGCGGGACGTGAACCGGCCAAGCGTGCAGAGTTCCCTGGGGCGGCTGCAGGCAGCGAGTCAATGGGTAGGCAGAGGGAAGGCGCATCGGGTGACGGTCGACGACATGTCGAAAACTGCTTCGGACAAGATCAAGACGACAGCGACGCCTCACCTCGAACACTGGACCATAGACCCCCTAGCGATGGTGGCGGTCGTCGGCCTTGCCGCCAAGAGCGCCTATGTTGCGATCGCCTCGGTCGGTGTTGATGGAGCGCTCTCCATCGTCGGAGTTGCGCTCTGGGCCGGCCTCTACTTTGCGGTCGTGGTCCGCGCTGGCCGGGGGGTGCGATCCGTCGCCACCATCATCACCGCGCTACTGCTGAGCGTTGTTCTGTGGGTTGACCTTGTGCACTTGCGTGCGTTTGGCAGCGTAGTCAACTACGCCGCACTCGGCAGCGGTCTGACGCTCGACGATCTGGGCCCATCAATCGCCGCACTCGTCGCACCGTGGGACGTCCTCCTGCTGCTCGATGTGTTCGTCCTCGTGATGCTGGCGTCAAGACGGCCTTATCCCAGAGGCTTGAGGCTCGCAAAGCCTCGTAAGGGTCTTGGCAGGCTAGGAGTTGCGCTGGCATGTGCATTCGCCCTGCTATCCCTCTTCCAGCTCCCGAGGGTGCCGGTGGATCAAGACGCGAGGATGCTCTTCGGCGGTCCGCTGGGTCTGCATCTCAACCAGGTCACGATGCTGACGTTGCCCTCGACAGATGACCTCACGGAATCGGAACGCCAGGATGTGCAGGCCTGGTTTACGGCAAACAGAGAGCACGCGGCGGCTGTCCCCCCTGATGGGAAACACGCTGGGGTGCTTTCGGGCAAGAACGTCTACCTTGTGGTCGTCGAGTCCTTGGAGAGCATGGTGCTAGATCTCGAGGTCGACGACCAGGAGATCACGCCTCGAATCAATGCACTCATGGACGAAGGCTTGGTCTTTACCGACATTGCTCAGCAGGTGCGGGAGGGGACCACATCGGACGGGGAACTGTTGATCCTCACGTCGATGTATCCGTTGGATTCAGGCTCTGCATTCCTGCGTTACCCCTACGCGGCTTACGGAGTCACGTTGCCCAAGTTGCTACGACAAATCTCGTACTCGGCGGTGGCGTTGCACGGGGACGCGGCTTCCTTCTGGAATCGCGACGTAGTCTTCCCGAGGCTCGGGTGGTCGGATTATGTCTCGCAGGAAGATTTTGAGCATGCTCCTGAATCAGGCCTCGGTGTTCTGGACGGAGCGCTCTTCGATCAAGCACTCATTGAGATCGGACGCGAAAGTAGTCCCCACCTCATGATGCTTTCGACCATTACAAGCCATATCCCTTGGCGCTTGCCGGACGACCTGCAAGGGTTGGAGCTGTCGAAGGACGACATCTCCTCGGACTACCTACAGGCCCTTCACTATACGGATGCACAACTTGGACGATTCTACGACGAGCTTGGCCGCCGTGGATTGCTCGACCGCGCTGCGTTTGTCATCGTTGGAGACCACGAGGGGATCCACAGGTACCGTTCGAAGGACACCTGGTTGCCCGACAACGACATGCGCATACCCTTCATAGTGCATGTTCCTGGCATGGAGCAGCAGATCATCGATACACCGGGCGGGCAGGTTGACATCCTGCCTACGCTTGCCTACCTTCTCGGCATCCCCGCAGAAGATTACGCCGACGGGGTAATGGGGCGAAACCTCTTCGGTGCAGACGGGGGCTCTGCTATTGACTCGCAGGGCCATGTGAGGGCTGCCGTGGGCAACGTCCAACTCTTGGAGAACGCGGTCCGTGTCTCGGGTATGACTCTCCGGGGCGGATACTTCGCGGGGACAGAGCACGACACAACCGTCCTCTCACAAGAGCGGTGACTATGGCTGCGCTTGGCAGGATCTCGTTGCAGGTCCTCCATCGCGGTTCGCTCACGGGGTGAGCGTGCGATGATCGGGCCGTGGCGTGCGCATTCTGCGAGATCATCGCGGGGGAGCGGCCGGCCGAGATCGTCCTTGAGACACAGCAGGTCGTGTGCTTCCTCGACACCCGGCCCGTGTTCAAGGGGCACGTGCTGGTGGTGCCGCGCGACCACATACCGACCCTGACCCAGCTGCCCGACGACCAGGTGGGCCCGCTCTTCACCACGGCGCGCGCGGTCGCCCGGGCGGTGCAGGAGGCGCTCGGCGCGCAGGGCAGCTTCGTGGCCATGAACAACGTGGTCAGCCAGTCCGTCCCGCACCTGCACGTGCACGTCGTGCCGCGCACCAAGGGCGACGGGTTGCGCGGGTTCTTCTGGCCGCGGACCAAGTATGCCGAGGGGGAGGCGGCGGGGTACGCCGCGCGCCTCCGGGAGGCGCTCGCGGAAACGGGCGCCGGCGGATAGGCACGCGCACCCCACGACCTCACAGCAGGCTCGCAGCCGGTTCCCAATGCCGGGGGTCATTGTGCAGATATGAGCACCGTGAGTGTGGCGCAGGTCAGGACGGTCCGGGTCGTGGCCCCGCTGCTGGTCCTGCTCGGCGCCACCGCGGTGCTCTACCTGTGGGGGTTGGACGTGTCCGGCTGGGGCAACAGGTACTACGCCGCCGCCGCGCAGGCCGGGAGCCGGTCGTGGAAGGCCTTCTTCTTCGGCTCCTTCGACGCCGCGGGCGCGATCACCGTCGACAAGACGCCACTCTCGCTGTGGCCGATGGCGTTGTCGGTGCGGGTCTTCGGCCTCGGCAGCTGGAGCCTGCTGGTCCCCCAGGCGCTCGAGGGTGTGGCGACGGTCGGTCTGCTCTACGCCAGCGTTCGCCGGACCACCGGGTCGGTGGGCGCTGGGCTGCTGGCGGGTGCGGCGCTGGCGACCACGCCGGTCGCCGCGCTCGTGTTCCGCTTCGACATCCCCGACGCCCTGCTCGTGCTCCTCCTGGTCGCCTCCGCGTGGGCGACCCTGCGCGCCGTCTCCTCACCCCGGCCGCTGGCCTGGCTGCTGCTCGCCGGGGCGTTCGTCGGCGCGGGCTTCCTCAGCAAGATGCTCGAGGCCTTCCTCGTCCTCCCCGCCCTCGGGCTGGCCTGGCTGGGGTACGGATGCGCGCCCCTGTCGCGGCGTCTGGCCGGGCTGGGCGTCGGTCTCGTGGGCGTCGTGGCCGGTGCCGCCTGGTGGCTCCTGCCCGTGGCCCTGTGGCCCGCGGCCGACCGGCCCTGGATCGGGGGATCGGCGCACAACTCGGTGATCGAGGTGGCCCTGGGCTACAACGGACTCGGACGGCTCGACGGGCAGGAGCACGGCCACCTGCTGCACTCCACCAGCGCCGGACCGCTACGCATGCTCGACCCGGGGGTCGGGGGCGGGATCGCCTGGCTGCTGCCCGCCGCCCTGGTCCTCGGCGTCGCCGCGTGGTGGTGGGCGGGGCGGATCGAGACGCTGGGGCGAGGGCGCCCCCGGGCGGTGCGGGCGGGACTTGTGCTCTGGCTCGTGTGGCTGGTGGGCGCGGGCCTCACCCTCAGCCTCATGCAGGGGATCTTCCACACCTACTACGCGGTCCTGCTCGCGCCCGCCGCTGCCGCGCTCGTGGCCGTGGCCTCCTGGACGTTGTGGTCCGCCAGGGCCCGCGGCGCCGACCTGGCGATCGGCGTCGGGATCCTGCTCGCCACCTCCATGCCGGTGCTGCTGCTGTCCCGGACGCCTGACTTCCTGCCGGGGCTGGGGCCGGTGCTGGCCGTCGTCGGCGTCGTGGCAGCCGCAGGCGTCGTCCTGGGGCGTCCTCGGTCGGCGCGCGTCGCCGGGGCCGCCGCCCTCGGGCTGGTCGCCTCGCTGGTGGGACCGCTCAGCTTCTCCGTGGCCACCGCGGCCGAGGCGCACGGGGGCATCGGCCCGACGGCCGGTCCGGTGCAGCAGGTCACGGCGCCCGAGGCGCTCGCGAGGCTGTCGGCGGCGCCGCTCCCGCTCCTGCCTCCGCTGGAGGGCGACCCGGCTGCATCCACCGCGTCGTCGGTGCAGGCGTGGCGACGCTCGCTCGACCAGCCGCTGGTCACGCTGCTCGAGGGAGGCGCCTCCGGCTACCGGTGGGTGGCCGCGACCACGGGCTACTCGACCGCCTCCGACCTGCAGCTGGCCACCGAGCACCCGGTCATGCTGATCGGCGGCTTCAACGGGTCGGACCCGAGCCCCTCGCTCGCGCAGTTCCGCGAGCTCGTCGCCACCCACCAGGTGCACTACTACGTGCCGAGCCACACCCCGGTGACCAGGGGCACGACGCGGGAGATCGCCGGCTGGGTCACGGACAGCTTCCGGCCGACGGAGGTGGGGGGCAGGACCGTCTACGACCTGTCCGCTCCCACGACGCCCGCCGGGACCAGCAGCCCGGCACCAGGAGGAGGCCCGGCATGAGAGACCCAAGGAGCGGCAGCACCACATACCAGGTTCCCGGTCGGGACCTGAGTCGCCCGGTCATCGAGGTGGTGCTGCCGGTCTACAACGAGCAGCGGCAGCTGGCCGACTCGGTCCGCCGCGTCCTGACGGAGCTCGACCTCCTGCCGTGGCCGGCTCGCCTGGTCATCGCCGACAACGCCAGCACCGACGGCACGCCGTTCATCGCGCGCCGGCTGGCGGTCGAGGACGGACGCGTGAGCGTTCTGCGCCTCGGGGCGAAGGGCCGGGGCCGGGCGCTGCGGACCGCCTGGAGCAGGTCGGAAGCCGACGTGCTCGTCTACATGGACATCGACCTGTCCACCGACCTCAGCGCCCTGCTGCCGCTCGTCGCGCCCCTCGTCAGCGGCCACTCGGACGTGGCGATCGGCACCCGGCTGGCACGCACCTCCCGGGTGGTGCGCAGCCCGGCCCGCGAGGTCACGTCGCGCTGCTACAACCTGCTGCTGCACGGCGTCCTGCAGGTCGGCTTCAGCGACGCCCAGTGCGGCTTCAAGGCCGTCCGCCGGGAGGTCGCGCAGGAGCTGCTGCCCTGGGTCGAGGACGAGGGCTGGTTCTTCGACACCGAGCTGCTGGTCCTCGCCGAACGGGCCGGGCTGCGCATCCACGAGGTGCCCGTCGACTGGGTGGAGGACCCCGAGTCCAGCGTCCGCGTGGCCAGCACCGCCGTCGACGACGTCCTCGGGGTGGTCCGGGTCGGGGCCGACCTGGCCCTCGGTCGCGTCCCCGTCGCCGAGATCGCCGCGCGGCTGGGGCGGCAGGCGCCCTCGGCCGGCACCGGCGGTCAGGTGCTGCGCTTCGCGGTCACCGGCGTCGTGAGCACCCTCCTCTACACCGTGCTCTTCGTCCTCGGCCGCGCCTGGTGGCCGGCCCAGCTGGCCCACTTCGTCGCTCTCCTGCTGGCGACCCTGGCCAACACCGCCCTCAACCGCCGCTTCACCTTCGGCGTCCGCGGCCACGCAGACCTGGTGCGCCAGCACCTGGCCGCGGTGCTCGTCCTCGTCGCCGGGCTGCTGCTGAGCAGCGCCGCGCTGGCCCTGGTGGCGGCCACGCACGCCGGGGTCGGGTGGGAGGTGGTGGCGGTCACGTTCGCCAACCTGATGTCCACGGTGCTGCGCTTCGCGGCGATGAAGTGGTGGATCTTCCACCGCCGCCCGACCGCCCCGACCGCCCCGGCCGGCGCACGGCATACCCGGACGAGAGGCGGGAGCGCGGCCCCTGCGGCTCGCCCGTCAGCCTGGTGAGCGGTCCTCGGACGAGGGTCCTCCCCACCCCTGGGCAGCCCGGCGCGGGACGGCGTAGGCTCGCAGCACGCGACCGACAGGAGGACCTGATGGACCTGATGACCCGGGCCGAGTTCGAGGAGCTGGTGGGCGAGAGCGGCGCGACGAAGCTGTCGCTGTTCGCCCCCACGCACCGGGTGGCGACCGCGAGGGAGACCGACGAGGACCGCCTCCGGTGGAAGAACATGCTGACCACCGTCCAGGACAGGCTCGTGGCCGAGGGCGCCGAGCGCCGCGAGGTCGAGGAGATGCTCGCGCCGGCGTGGGAGCTGCACGGCGACGCGATGGCGTGGAGCCACATGGGCGACGGGCTGGCCATGTTCCTGCGGCCTGGCTGGTCGGCCTCATACCGGGTGCCGCTGGAGGTGCCCGAGCTGGCGGCGTACGGCGACGGTTTCATCCTCAGCCCCGTGCTGCCTCTGCTGAGCGACCAGAACTACGTCGTGCTCGCGCTGAGCCAGAAGGCGGTGCGCGTGCTGCGCGGCAGCCGTGACCGGATCGGCGAGCTGGACGTGCCGGGCGTGCCGGAGGCGTTCGGGCAGGTGTACGACGAGGGTCGCCAGCCCGACTCCGTCCCGCGGCCGAGCGCCACGGGACGCGGCGGCCAGGCCGTCTTCCACGGACCCGGCGGCATGGACAACCTGCACAAGGAGGACGTCGTCGAGTTCTTCCGCATGGTGGCGCGCGGGGTGGAGGAGCACCTCGCGGGGCGGTCGATCCCCCTCATCCTGGCGGGGCTGCCCGAGTGGGTGGCGGTCTACCGCGAGCTCAACGGCTATCCGCACCTCGTCGAGGGCGCGATCGAGCGAAACCCCGACGACATGAGCGCCGACGACCTGCGCACCGCCGCCTGGGAGCTGGTCTCCGACCGGCTGGCCGCCGAGGAGTCCCGGCTGCTGGACCGGCTCAACGAGCAGCGCGCCCACGGCACCGGCGTGGTCGACCCGCACGAGACGCTGACCGCGGCCCGCGAGGGCCGGGTCGACACGCTGCTGCTGACGACGGACGGGTGCTACGGGCCCTCCCACGACGGCCGCGTCGTCGTGCTGCCCAACGACGACGACGGCGACGTGTGCGCGCTCGCCGACGCCGCCGCGCGCGCCACGCTGCGCAACGGCGGCGCGGTCTAGTATCTACCCGTGACTCTCGCCCCGTCCCGTGCCGTCCGACGCCAGCGGCACGACGTCCACGACCGCCCGTTCATCGTCATCTGGGAGGTCACCCGCGCCTGCCAGCTCGCCTGCCTGCACTGCCGGGCCGACGCCATCACCCGGCGCAACCCCGGTGAGCTCACCCTCGAGGAGGGCCGCTCGCTGCTGGACGGGATCGCGAGCTTCCCGTCGCCGCACCCGCTCGTGGTGCTCACCGGGGGCGACCCCTTCGAGCGGCCTGACCTGGAGCAGCTCGTCCGCCACGGCACGGGCGCGGGGTTGTCGATGTCGCTGTCGCCCTCGGTGACGCCCAACCTCACCCCCGACCGGCTGGCGTCGCTGCGCGAGGCCGGTGCCAAGGCTGTCTCGCTGTCCCTCGACGGCGCCCGGGCGGCCACTCACGACGCCTTCCGCGGGTTCGAGGGCACGTATGCCGCCACGCGCGCGGCGGCGCAGCAGGTCAGGGACGCCGGCTTCCGGCTGCAGGTCAACTCGACCGTGACCCGCTCGACCGTCGAGGAGCTGCCCTCGCTGCTGCGCGACGTGATCGAGCTCGGGGCCCAGCTGTGGAGTGTGTTCTTCCTCGTGCCGACCGGACG
The DNA here is from genome assembly GCA_003577095.1 of Acidobacteriota bacterium. Taxonomy (GTDB): domain Bacteria; phylum Actinomycetota; class Actinomycetes; order Actinomycetales; family Dermatophilaceae; genus Ornithinicoccus. Next base: position 9,987 of record QEUR01000085.1, on the reverse strand, counting down.
CGGCCAGCAGCTGCAGACGCTGGACGCGGAGCAGATCGAGGACGTGCTCCACTGGCTGGCCGACGTCTCCCGGTTCATCGCCGTCAAGACGACAGAAGCACCCCACTTCCGACGCGTCGTGCTCCAGCGAGAGGTGGCTGCGGTCGCGGGGGAGGGGCTGTCCCCGGGCCGTGGCGACCTCTACCGACGGCTCACCGCCCTCACGGCGCGAGCCCTCGCCGGGGTGCCGGTGCGCGAGCGCCCGGCGCGGCCGCCGATCGACGTCAACTCGGGCCGCGGCTTCATGTTCGTCGACCACACCGGCAAGGTGTACCCCTCCGGGTTCCTGCCCCAGGTCGCCGGCGACGTGCGGGTCACGCCGGTGACGCAGATCTACCGGCAGGCGCCGGTGATGCGGGCGCTGCGCACGCCCGACGGCTTCGGCGGCCGGTGCGGGACCTGCGAGTTCCGCGAGGTCTGCGGCGGCTCGCGCTCTCGCGCCTACGCCGTCAACGGCGACCCGCTCGCCGAGGACCCCGGGTGTGCCTACGTGCCCACGGGTGGCCGCTGACGCGCTTCGTCAGATGTCGAACCTTCTCGACATCTTCCTCGCGCTACGGCGGGGATCCCGTTCGTCCCTCACGGGCTCCCCGCCGCTCACGCCCTTCGTCAGATGTCGAAGTACATCTCGAACTCGTGCGGGTGCGGCCGCAGGCGGATCGGGTCGATCTCGTGCTGGCGCTTGTAGTCGACCCAGGCCTGGATGAGGTCCTCGGTGAAGACGTCGCCCTCGGTGAGGTAGTCGTGGTCCTCCTCGAGCGCGGTCAGCACCTCGGGCAGCGAGGTCGGCAGCTGCTCGATGCCGGCCATCTCCTCCGGCGGCAGCTCGTAGAGGTCCTTGTCCACCGGCTCCGGCGGCTCGATCCGGTTGCGGATCCCGTCCAGGCCGGCCATCAGCTGCGCGGCGAAGGCGAGGTAGGGGTTGGCCGAGGGGTCCGGCACGCGGTACTCGATCCGCTTGGCCTTCGGGCTGCTGCCGGTGATCGGGATGCGCACGCACGCCGAGCGGTTCCGGGCGGAGTAGACCAGGTTGATCGGCGCTTCATACCCGGGCACCAGGCGGTGGTAGGAGTTCATCGACGGGTTGGTGAACGCCAGCAGCGAGGGCCCGTGCGAGAGCAGCCCGCCGATGTACCAGCGCGCCAGGTCCGACAGCCCGCCGTAGCCGTTCTCATCGTAGAACAGCGGCTCGCCGTCCTTCCACAGGCTCTGGTGGGTGTGCATGCCGGAGCCGTTGTCGCCGAAGAGCGGCTTGGGCATGAAGGTCGCGGTCTTGCCGTGCGCCCAGGCGTTGTTCTTGATGACGTACTTGAACTTCATCATGTCGTCGCCGGAGTGCAGCAGCGTGTTGAAACGGTAGTTGATCTCCTGCTGCCCGGCGGTGCCGACCTCGTGGTGGGAGCGCTCGACGACCAGGCCGACGGAGGCCAGGTCCAGGCACATGGAGTCGCGCATGTCGGCGAAGTGGTCGACCGGCGGCACCGGGAAGTAGCCGCCCTTGTAGCGCGTCTTGTAGCCGCGGTTGCCGCCCTCCTCGGACCGCCCCGTGTTCCACGCCGCCTCGATCGAGTCGATGTGGTAGTAGCTGCCCTGCGGCGCCGTCGCGAACCGGATGTCGTCGAAGACGTAGAACTCGGCCTCGGCACCGAAGTAGGCGGTGTCGGCGATCCCCGTCGAGCGCAGGTGCTCCTCTGCCTTGCGGGCGATCTGCCGCGGGTCGCGCTCGTAGGGCTCGTCGGTGAACGGGTCCACGATCGCGAAGTTCATGATGAGCGTCTTCTCGGCGCGGTACGGGTCGAGGTATGCGGTGCGCGGGTCCGGGATCAGCTTCATGTCCGACTCGTGGATCGACTTGAAGCCGCGGATCGAGGAGCCGTCGAACATCTGGCCGGTGTGGAAGGCGTCCTCGTCGAAGGTCGCCGCGGGCACGTTGAAGTGCTGCATGACACCGGGCAGGTCGCAGAACCTGATGTCGATGAACTTCACGTCCTCGTCCTTGATGAAGGCGAGGACCTCCTCGGCGTTGCTGAACATGCTGCCTCCTGGGCTTCCCGGTTGCTGGCTGGCCACGACAGTACCGCCACGTCGTTTCGCCACGATGACCCGAGTGTTTCGGCTCTGTTACGCCACTCGTTACCCTTGAGCAATGACGGTTCCGACGCAGCAGGGGCGTTTCCAGGGACTGCCCGCGACGGGCGTCGGCTCGGTCGCGCCCTTCGGCCGGCGCCTCCTGGCGCTCCTGGTCGACTGGGTGCTCTGCCAGCTCATCGCCACGGCTCTCTTCGGTATGGAGTGGGGCCAGGTCAGCGGGACCGAGGCCTTCTACCCGCTCCTCCTGCTGCTCGTGGAGAACACCGTCCTGGTCGCCACGATCGGGACCACAGTGGGCCACCGGCTGCTCGGCGTCCGGGTCGTGGACGTCCGCGGCGTCGCCGAGGCGGTGCCGCCGGGGCTCGGCCGCTCGCTCGTGCGCGCGGTCCTCCTGTGCCTCTTCGTGCCCGCCCTGATCATGGACGCGCACGGCCGCGGCCTGCACGACCGTGCCGCCGGCACCATCGTCGTGCGGGGGCGCTGACCGTCGTGCTGCGCAGGGCGGAGGGCCCGGCCGGGAGCCGGGCCGGGATGGGGCGGCGGCTCCGCGCCGTCTTCCGCGGGCCGGTCGACGCCGCGTTCGTCATCCTGCTCATCGGGCTGGTGGCCAAGGCGACGATCCTGGCCGCGGCCATCGTGGGCGTCCACTGGGGCGTGCTCCTGGTGGCGCCGGCCGCGGTGCCGCTCAGCGCGCTGCTGCTCGCGCCGGGGCTCGCGCTGCACGGGGGGAGGCGCACGGCATACCTGCTGGTGGTGGGGACGCTGCTGTCCACCGTCCTGCTGGCCGACTTCGTCAACGCCCGGGCCTTCGGCCGCCTGCTGAGCGTGACCATGATCGGCTCCGACGCGCCGCTGGACGGGCTCGGTTCCGCGGTCGTGGCGATGCTGGAGCCGACCGACGTGCTCTTCTACGCCGACGTGCTCCTCGTCGCCTGGCTCGCGGTGCGCCGTCGGCTGCCGCGGCCGGGCGCCTCGGTGCGCGTGCGCGTCTGGCGCGCGGTGACGGTCGCGGCGGTGTGCGGCGCGCTCTTCGCGGTGCAGGTGCTGACGATGACGTCCGACCCTGCCGCGCGGATCGTCTCGCTGTCGCCGCTCGGGTCGCACGTGCACGAGGCCTACGCCGAGCTCGTCGACACCAACCGGGTGCTCGACCCGGCCGAGCGACGACTGGTGGAGGAGTGGTTCGCCGGCAACGCGGCATACCAGGACCCCGCGCCGGAGCACGCCGACCTGTTCGGGGCGCTCGCCGGCAGGAACGTCTACGTCGTGCAGGTCGAGTCGCTCGAGGACGTCGTCGTCGGGCTCGAGATCGACGGGCAGGAGGTCACGCCCGTGCTCGACGGCCTGCTCGACGAGAGCATCCGCTTCACCGACGTCGTCCAGCAGACCCGCGACGGCAACACCGCCGACGCCGAGCTGCTCGTGCACGCCTCGGTCTACCCGCTGCAGGCCGGCGCGGCGTTCATGCGCTTCCCGGAGAACCGCGGCTACGCCTCGCTGCCGCGCCTCGCCGGCGACCACGGCTGGCGCACACAGGTGCTGCACGGCGACGTGGCGAGCTTCTGGAACCGCGACGAGGTCTACCCGCGGCTGGGGTGGGACGAGTACGTCTCCGAGGAGGACTTCGCCGACACCACGCAGATCGGGATGGGCACGGCCGACACGGCGCTGTTCAACCAGGCGCTGCTGGAGCTGGACGAGCACGAGGGCGAGGGGCCGGTCCTGATGTACCTGTCGACCCTGACCTCGCACACGCCCTGGGACATGCCGCCCGAGCTGCAGGAGCTCGACCTGCCCATCAGCAACCACGGCGCCGGCTACCTGCAGGCCGTGCACTACACCGACGCGGCGTTCGGCGAGTTCTACCGCGCGCTGGAGGAGCGGGGTGAGCTCGACCGGTCGGCGTTCGTCATCTTCGGCGACCACGAGGGCGTCCACAAGTACTTCCCCGACGAGGCGCCGCCGCTGGTGCCGGAGAACGACAAGCGGCTCCCGCTCATCGTGCACGTGCCCGGCATGGAGGGCTTCGAGGTCGACCACCCCGGCGGCCAGGTCGACATCCTGCCCACGCTGGCCTTCCTCATGGGGGTGCCCGCCGACGAGTACGCCCACCGCGTCATGGGCCGCAACCTGCTCGGCGCGCGGTCCGGCTCGGGCGTGGACTCCGACGGCGCAATCACCTCCGGGGTGGACGGCCTGGAGCTGCTGACCCAGGCGTACGACGTGGCCGACCTGGCGGTCAGCGGGGACTTCTTCATCCGCTGGCGCTGAGTAGGGCGCCGGGTCAGGCCGGGACCGCGGAGCGCTCCGCCGAGGCCGCGCCAGCCGCGGTGCGCCACCGCTCCGGCGCCGAGCGCCATACCTCCACCGCGAGGGTGACGAGCACCACGGCGTAGATCACGCCGCTCGCGTAGCCGGCCCACTCGGAGAAGCTGTTCCCGACGAACTCCACGACCACCCACAGCGCCAGCGCCGGCCCGACCCAGCGCGGGCCGAGGCGGCCGCGCCACAGGGCCACGGCCAGCACCAGCAGCCCCAGGACGGTGCCGAGCAGCCCGGCGGCCATGAACGGCAGGCCGACGCCCTGCTCGTTGCGGGCCAGCACGTCGGCGTGCACGTCCACGGCGGAGAGGTCCTGGGCCATCGACAGCATGACCGCGTTGACGCCGCCGTAGACGGCGTGGCCGAAGCAGCTGAGCACGACGAGCGTCGCGCCCGTCCAGGCGAGCACCGGCGTCCGGTCGGCCAGCAGGTGCGCCACGCCCACCACCCCGACGGCGAGGAAGAGCTGGGCCAGGATGAAGCCCATGGCCGAGACCGTCGCCGTACCGGGAGCCGCCGCGATGGCGGCGAGCCGGTCGGCCTGCCCGCCGGAGAAGTCCGGCATGAGCAGGACGCTCACGGCCGTCAGCAGGGCGGCGAGGACGAGCGAGCCCGCGACGGTGGCGCGGGCGAGCAGGGCGGTGTTCATGGTGGGCTCCTTGCCTGGTAGGGACCGGCTCGACCGCCGGTTGCCCCGACGCTAGGCGGGCCGCTGGTCGCCCCGGGTCGTCCGCGGGTCCCGGCCCGATGGTCGAGGAGGCGGGCGCCCCATACCCCGGAAGTGGGCCCGCGGATCAACCCCAGGATGAGGACAGGAGGGCGCCGCCACCCCTAGATTGACCTCGTGACGACGATGACGCGGGCGCGCTGGGCGGCGGACGTGGGCGTCGCCGCGCTGGTCGTGGTGCTGGGTCTGGTCGAGGTATGGCTGCCGCTGGAGTCGGCGATGGGGGAGGGCTCGCAGGCCGTCAGCACGCTCGGCATCGTCGCCTTCGCCGCCCTGCTCAGCCAGCGTCGCGCCCGCCCGTGGATGGCGCTCGCGGCCCTCCTCGTCTGGCCCGTGCTGGGGCTCGCCCAGGGCGGCCGGCTGCAGCTGCTCTTCTTCGGGCAGCTGGTCCCGGTGCTGGTGCTGGTCTACTCGCTGGCGCGGCACGCGCAGGGGCGGCTGCGCTGGGTCGCGCCGCTGTGCGGGATCGCCTTCGTCACCACCGGCGACCTGTTCCTCCCCCTGCTGCAGGAGCCGAGCGAGCTGATCTTCCACTGGGCCGCCGTCCTGCTGGCCTTCCTCACCGGGCACGCGCTGCGGGTGTCCCAGGAGCGGGCCACCCGCGAGGCGGTCCGCGCCCACGAGGCCAACGCGTCGGCGCGCGAGCGCGCGGTGGTCGCGGTCGCCGAGGAGCGGGCCCGCATCGCGCGCGAGCTGCACGACATCGTGGCCCACTCCGTCGGGATGATCGTGGTCCAGGCCGGCGCCGCCGAGCAGGTGGTCGAGGAGGACCCGGAGTTCGCCCGGCGCGCGCTGAGCACGATCCGCACCACGGGCTCCTCGGCGCTGGCCGAGATGCGTCGGCTCGTCGCCATGCTGCGCACGCCCGAGGCCGGGGTCGACTTCGCGCCCCAGCCCGGGATCGCCGCGCTGCCCGACCTGGTCGCCTCCGCCGGCGAGTCCGGCCTGGAGGTGTCGCTCACCACCCGGGGCGGGGGGCGACGGCTGCCGCGCGGGGTGGAGCTCACGGCATACCGGGTCGTGCAGGAGGCGCTGACCAACGTGCGCCTGCACTCGGCCGCCACCCGCGCCGACGTGCTCGTGGACGTGGGCGGCGACGCGCTGACGGTCCAGGTCACCGACGGCGGGCCGGCGCTGCCGGACGACTCGCCCCCCGGTCACGGGCTGGTCGGGATGCGCGAGCGGGTCGCGCTCTACGGCGGCACGGTCACCGCCGAGCCGTCCGAGACCGGCTTCACCGTCCGGGCCGTCCTCCCCCTGGAGCAGGTATGACGTCGCCACCGTCCGAGGACCAGCCCGACCGGCTGCGGGTCCTCCTCGTCGACGACCAGGAGCTGGTCCGCGTCGGTTTCCGGCTCATCCTCGAGCGGGGTGGCCTGGAGGTCGTGGGGGAGGCCGCCGACGGCGTCGAGGCGGTGGACATGGTGCGCCGGCTGCGGCCGGACGTGGTCCTGATGGACGTGCGGATGCCGCGGCTGGACGGGGTGGAGGCCACCCGCAGGGTGATGGCGCTGCCGGGGGAGCACCCGCGGGTGCTCGTGCTGACCACCTTCGACCTCGACGAGTACGTCTACGAGGCCGTGCGCGCCGGCGCCTCGGGCTTCCTGCTCAAGGACGTCGCGCCGGAGGACCTCGTCCACGCGGTGCGCGTCGTCGCCCGCGGTGAGGCGATGCTCGCGCCGGCGCTGATCAGCCGCCTCCTGGACCGGTTCACCGCGCGGCCGCCGGCGGGGCTGCCGCCCGTGCCGGAGGGACTCACCGAGCGCGAGCTCGAGGTCGCCCGGCTCATCGCGCGCGGCCTGTCCAACGTCGAGATCGGGTCGCGGCTCTTCCTCAGCGAGGCCACGGTCAAGACGTACGTCTCCCGGCTGCTCGCCAAGCTGGGCCTGCGCGACAGGGTGCAGGTGGCGGTGCTGGCCTACCGGACCGGGCTGGTGTCGGTGGGGGACGACGAGGAGTGGTGACGCGCAGGCCCGGCGGGGTCGGGGCGTCGGCCCATGGACCCTCGCGACGTTCTAGGCACCTGCGTCCCCAGGGGACGCACGTGGCTAGTGCCCGGCACACACCTCATACCTGCTGACGGACCAGCCCGTTTCTCAGGAGATCCCGGTCGGCCGAACCGACCGGCGCCGGGCGTGCGTCGACGATCCGCGACATCGCTCGCCCGCAGGGTATGGGGTGCGCCCCCTGCGGCGCTCCGGCTCAGCGGCCGCGCAGCGCCTTGCGGCTCATCCGCGGCGCGCGGGTGGGGTCGATGCCCTTGGGGATCGGCGGGCGGTTCTTGCCGGCGAGCGCCTTCAGCCGCTGCTGGACGACGAGGGCCTCGTCGTTGGAGATCTTCCTGGGCAGCTTCTTCATCGTGGGCACGACCTTGCGCAGCGCGGTGTCGTCCTCGCCGTTGCCGATCGTGATGGTGTGGACCGGCACCTCCTCGCCGACCACGCGGACGACCCGCTTGCGCTCGGCGGTGGCCAGGCGCTGGGCGGCGCCCCTGGGGCCCTCGGCGATGAGCACGACCCCGGGCTTGCCGACCGCGCGGAAGACCATCGCGGCGTTGTGCAGGTCGCGCATCCCCCGGACGTTGCCGCCCGCCTCGGCGGCGACCGGCTCCTGGTCGTAGAACCAGCCGCGGCGCAGCTGGCCGAGCACGGCCGACGCGGCGCCCGGCTGCCCCTCGATCTGGGCGAAGGCGGCCCGCTCGGCCCGCCGGCCCAGGATGATCACGGCGGCCAGGATCGCCAGCGGCAGGCCGATGATCAGCAGGTAGACGACCTGGTCGATCCAGATGCCGACGAGCACCGCGACGATGAGCACGGCGAGGGCGGCCAGCAGCATCCACCAGACCGACGCCGGGTCGGCCTTGCGGGTCATCGTGAAGACCTGGCGCATCTGGGCGATGCGGCCCGGGCCCTTGTTCGGGTCCTTGGCCTTCCTCCGACGGCCGAAGAGGCCCTTCCTGGCCGGCTCGCCGCCGGGGCTGGTGCTGCTGGACATGGGGATCAGGATACGTGGTCGCGCGGCCGGTCCCGCACGGTGCGGTCGCCGCTCAGCAGCCGCGCCGCCCGAGCGTGCCGATCTCCGCGCGCGGGTCGCCCCCGAGGCCCTTGGCCACGAGCGAGGCGGCCTCCTGGCGGGCGGGCACCGCGGCCTCGAGCTGCTCGCGCAGGTGGGAGAGGTTCTCCGGGATCTCCCGGCCCCACTTGTGCATCGCCGAGGCGTAGAGCTTGCCGGCCCGGTAGGAGCTGCGCACCAGCGGACCTGCCATGACGCCCTTGAAGCCGATCTCCTCGGCCCGGTCCGACCAGTGCAGGAACTCCTCGGGCTTGACCCACCGGTCGATCGGGTGGTGCAGCTTGGAGGGGCGCAGGTACTGGGTGATCGTGAGGATGTCGACGCCGGCGTCGTGCAGGTCGTGCAGGGCCTGCTCGATCTCCTCCTCCTGCTCGCCCATGCCGAGGATCAGGTTGGACTTGGTCACCAGCTCGTCGTCCCGGGCCATCGACAGCACCTTGAGCGACTTCTCGTAGGTGAACGCCGGCCGGATCTTCCGGAAGATGCGCGGCACGGTCTCCAGGTTGTGCGCAAAGACCTCGGGGCGGGCGTCGAAGACCTGCTGGACCAGCTCGGGCACCGCGCCGAAGTCCGGCGGGAGGATCTCCACGCCGGTGTGCGGGTTGAGCTCGTGGACCTTGCGGATCACCTCGGCGTAGAGCCAGGCCGCCCCGTCCTTCTGGTCGTCCCGGGCGACGCCGGTGATCGTGGCGTAGCGCAGGTCCATCTGCCGGATCGACTCGGCGACCTTGCGCGGCTCCTCCATGTCCAGCGGGCCGGGCCGGCCGGTCGCGATGTCGCAGAAGTCGCAGCGCCGGGTGCAGATGTCGCCGCCGATGAGGAAGGTCGCCTCGCGGTCCTCCCAGCACTCGAAGATGTTGGGGCAGCCGGCCTCCTGGCAGACCGTGTGCAGGCCGCCCTTGCGGACCATCGAGTGCAGCTCGCGGTACTCGGGGCCCATCTTGGCCGTGGTCCGGATCCAGCCCGGCTTGCGCTCGATCGGGGTCTCGGCGTTGCGGGCCTCCACCCGCAGCAGGCGGCGGCCCTCCGGTGCGATGGTCACAGGTGCTCCTAGCTCCGTCGACGAAGGTCCGCGGCGGGCGCGGACCGGCACACCGGCCAGCCTATCGGCCCGCCCGGGTCAGTCGACGTCCGCGGTGCGGAAGCGGGCCCACGCCAGCACGCAGACGAGCGCCAGCAGCACCGCCAGCTCGACCGCGCCGTGGGTCATGGACAGCGTGTGCCGCACCGGGAGGCACTCCCCGAAACCGGTGCAGTTGGACCACGTCTCCCACTGCGTGCCGTCGTTGACGAAGGCCTCGATGTTGCGGCCGAGCAGGAACCTCTGCACCGGCATGAACATGTTGCCGATGAAGCCCTCGGCCAGCACCAGGTAGCCGACGAGCACGCCGATCACCACGCCGCTGTGCCGCACCAGGAAGGCCGCCGCCGCGCCGAACGCGCCGGCCACCGCGGCGACCGCCACGACGCGCAGTCCCATCCAGAGCAGGAACCGCCAGTCCTCGGCCGGCACCCCGTCGTCGATCCGGAACCAGCGGAAGACCGCCGGCACCCCGACCATCACCAGCAGCACCCCGGCCACGGTCATCGGGACGGCGGCGATGGCCGGCGCGAGCACCTTGGCCAGGAAGACGCGGGTGCGCCGTGGCTCGAAGGTCAGCAGCGTCCCCATCGTGCGGTGCGAGAACTCCGCCGCCACCGCCGTGGAACCCATCGCCAGGGCGAGGAACGCGAGG
>QEUR01000084.1 GCA_003577095.1 Acidobacteriota bacterium | reverse complement strand
GCTGCGACGGGTCGTGGACCAGCAGCGGCGGTGGGCGGGCCGGCCGAAGGCGCTGGGCGCCATCCACCTGGCCGATCCCGCACGCGAGACCTGGGGCGAGTCGTTCTCGTTCGCCCACCTCCACCTGCAGGGTCAGCCCATGCCCCTGCCCCAGGTCGAGGTCCTCGACTCCCGCAGGCGTTTCCTCGCCCGGGTCGACGGGCTCTGGCCGGAACGGGGGGTGGTGGCCGAGTGCGACGGCGACATGAAGTACTTCATCGACGATCGCGGCGAGGACGACTCGCCCGAGGCGACCGTCCTGCGCCACCTGGGCGCGGAGGAGGAGCGGCAGGCACGGATCGAGGCGACCGGCCTGGGGGTCGTGCGCTGGTCGCCCTCGCAGGTGCGCGACGACCCGACCGGCGTCTCGGCGCGCGTCGACGACGTGGCCGCAGCCGTCGATCCGACGGCATTCACCGGCTGGGTGCGGTGGGGCGGCGAGCTGCTCAGGCTGCCTTTCACGGTCGACCGTCCGGCGGTGCACCCCGAGACCTTGCGCTACCGACGGCCCTTGCGGCGCAGGGCCACCTAGGGTGTACCGACCGTGTCGCCGGTCGGGGGTATGGGGCCTCGCTCGCCGGACCGACCGTGTCGCCGGTCTGGGGTCTGGGGTCAGACCAGGGTCGGCTTGATCTCGGCGACGCGGGCCAGCAGGCCGTTGACGAAGCGCGGCGAGTCGTCCGTGGACAGCGCCTCCACCAGCGACACCGCCTCGGCGATCGCGACCGTGTCCGGCACCTCGTCGTTCCAGAGGATCTCCCAGACGCCGAGCCGCAGCGCGGCGCGGTCGACCGCGGCCATCCGCTCGACCGACCAGCCCTGGGAGTAGGTGGTGAGGATCTCCTCGATCTGTGCCCACCGCTCCAGGACGCCCCGGACGAGCTGCACGGCATACTCCGGGAGCGGGTGCTGGGTGGTCGGCGCGGCCACCCTCTCCTCGAGCAGGGTGCCGACGTTCACGCCGCGCTGCTCGGCCTCGTAGAGCAGCTCCAGGGCCCGCTTGCGCGCCTTGGTGCGGGCCGCCACGTCAGTTCACGCGGCCGAGGTAGGACCCGTCGCGGGTGTCGACCTTGACCTTCGTGCCGGTCTCGAGGAAGAGCGGCACCTGGATCTCGGCGCCGGTCTCCAGCGTCGCCGGCTTGGTGCCGCCGGTGGAGCGGTCGCCCTGCAGCCCGGGCTCGGTGTGGGTGATCTCCAGCACCACCGAGGCGGGCAGCTCGACGTAGAGGACCTGACCCTCGTGCTGGGCGATCATCGCCCGGCCGTTCTCCAGCAGGTAGTTGGCCGCGTCGCCCATGATCTCGGCCGAGACGGGGACCTGCTCGTAGGTCTTCTCGTCCATGAAGATGAAGTCGGTGCCGTCGTTGTAGAGGTACTGGTAGTCCGAGCGGTCCACGGTGGCGGTGTCGACCTTGGTGCCGGCGTTGAAGGTCTTGTCCACGATCTTGCCGGAGGTGACGTTCTTGAGCTTGGTGCGCACGAACGCCGGACCCTTGCCCGGCTTGACGTGCTGGAACTCCTGCACCTGCCACAGGCCGTTGTCGATGTCCAGGATCATGCCGTTCTTCAGGTCGTTCGTCGTCGCCACTTGCTCTGCTTTCCCTCGGTATGACGTGCTGGTGCACGGGCCGCACTGGGTCCCGGGCCTGCTCAAGTCTACCGGTGCGTGGGGTCAGCTGACCGCCGCGTGCGCCGCCCGCAGCAGCTCCTCGGGGGGCCCCTCCAGCCGGGTCGGCCTCGCCAGCCCCTCCAGCACCACGAGGCGCAGCGTGCTGCCGCGGGACTTCTTGTCCCGGGCCATGGCTGCCCGCAGCTCCTCCCACCGCCCCGCTCCACCGGGGTAGGCGGTGGGCAGCCCCACCGACTCCAGCACCGACCGGTGCCGCCCGAGCAGGTCCGCGTCGATCAGGCCCGCGCGGTGGGCGACCTCGGCGACGAAGACCATCCCGACCGCGACAGCGTCCCCGTGGCGCCAGCGGTAGTCCTCGACCTGCTCGATCGCGTGCGCGTAGGTGTGGCCGTAGTTGAGGACCTCGCGCAGCCCCGCCTCGCGCAGGTCGGCCGAGACCACGTCCGCCTTCACCTGCACCGCCCGGGCGACCAGGTCCACCGCCAGGGCGGGGTCGGCGGCAGGGTCGGCGGCCCGCTGCGGGTCGGCCTCGACGAGGTCGAGCACGACCGGGTCGGCCACGAGGCCGCACTTGACCACCTCGGCCAGTCCGGAGACGTAGTCGGCCCTGCTCATCCCGGCCAGCCAGGCCGGGTCGCACAGCACGGCCCGCGGGGGGTGGAAGGCCCCGACGAGGTTCTTGCCCTCGGCGGTGTTGATGCCGGTCTTGCCACCGACGGCGGCGTCGACGACGCCCAGCAGAGAGGTGGGCAGCAGGACGGCCTCGATCCCGCGCAGCCAGGTGGCCGCGACGAAGCCGGCCAGGTCCGTGGTCGCTCCCCCGCCGACGCCGACGACGAGGTCGTCGCGGGTGAAGCCCTCACGTCCCAGCAGGCCCCACAGCCCGGTGAGCACCTCGGCCGTCTTGGCCGCCTCGGCGTCCGGGACCTCCGCGCGGACCACCGTGGCACCGGCGCCGGTGAGGACCTCGGCCGCCGCGTCGGCGACCGCCCCGCGCCCGGGCTGGGTCACCAGCAGCACGCGCCGCCCCTGGCGGGCGTGGGCTGCCAGGTGCCGCTCGGCGCCCGGGCCGACGTGCACCTCGTACCTGGGCGGTCCGGCGACCTCGACGGTGCGCGACGGCGCCGGCGTCACGGTGCGAGCCCCAGCAGCGCGAGCACCTCGTCGGCCACCTCGTCCGGGGTGCGCCCACCGGTCTGCACGTGCACGGTGGCGAGCCCCTCGTAGACGGGGCGCCGGGCGTTCATCAGCCGGGTCCACGCCGCCCGCGGGTTGACCAGCAGCAGGGGCCGGGAGACGTCGAAGCCCACCCTGCTCGCCGCGTCGCCGATCGTGACGTCGAGGAAGACGACGGGTCGACCGCTCGCGCGGAGGGCCTCCCCGACCTCGTCCTGCACCGGCGCGCCGCCGCCCAGCGCGAGCACCCCCTGCTCCTCGCGCAGCGCCCGGAGCACCTCCTGGCGCTCCATCGCCCGGAAGGCCTCCTCGCCGTCCTGGACGAAAATGTCGGACACCGAGCGGCCGGCGAGGGCCTCGACCGCGGCGTCGGTGTCGTGCAGGGCGACGCCGAGCCGGTCGGCGAGCACCCGACCCACGGTCGTCTTGCCCGCGCCGGGAGGACCGACGAGGACCGCGACGGGCCCGCTCACCGCTCGGTCCCCGCGGTCGCCGGCGTGCGCAGGTGCTCCGGCACCGCGGCGAGGTATGCCGCATGGTTGCGGGCCACCTCGGCCACCGAGTCGCCGCCGAACTTCTCCAGCACCGCGTCGGCCAGGACCAGGGCCACCATGGCCTCGGCCACCACGCCCGCGGCCGGGACCGCGCACACGTCGGAGCGCTGGTGGATGGCGGTCGCAGGTTCGCCGGTGGTGGTGTCGACGGTGCGCAGGGCGCGCGGGACGGTGCTGATCGGCTTCATCGCCGCGCGCACCCGGAGGACCTCGCCGGTGCTCATGCCGCCCTCGGTGCCGCCGCTGCGCAGCGTGGTGCGTCGCACCAGGCCGGCCCCGTCGGTCTCGATCTCGTCGTGCGCGGCGCTGCCGCGGCGGGCGGCGGTGCGGAAGCCCTCGCCCAGCTCGACGCCCTTGATCGCCTGGATGCCCATCAACGCGGCGGCCAGTCGGGCGTCGAGCCGGCGGTCCCAGTGCACGTGCGAGCCGAGGCCGGGCGGCAGCCCGTAGGCGAGCACCTCGACGACGCCGCCGAGCGTGTCGCCGTCCTTGCGCGCGGCGTCCACCTCGGCCACCATCGCCGCCGAGAGCTCGGGGTCCAGCGTGCGGACCGGGTCGGCGTCGACCGCCGCCACGTCGTCGGGGCCGGGGAGGTCGTCGAGCGCCGGCGCGTCGGTGTCCGGCCCGGGGACGCCGACCCTGCCGATGGCGACGGTGTGCGAGACGAGGCGGACCCCGACGGCCTGGTCCAGGAAGGCCGCTGCCACCGCGCCGAGCGCGACGCGGGCGGCGGTCTCGCGGGCCGAGGCCCGCTCGAGGACGGGACGGGCCTCGTCGAAGCCGTACTTGGTCATGCCCACCAGGTCGGCGTGACCGGGGCGCGGCCGCGTCAGGGGCCTGTTGCGGGCCAGCTCCTGCGGGGCTCCCACGTCGTCGGCCCGGGCCACCTCGGCGGCGTCGACCGGCTCGGGGTTCATCACCGCCTCCCACTTGACCCACTCGGAGTTGACGATCTGGAGGGCGAGCGGCGAGCCCAGGGTGCGTCCGTGGCGCATGCCGCCGAGGAAGGAGAGCTGGTCAGCCTCGAACTTCATCCGGGCGCCGCGGCCGTAGCCGAGCCGCCGCCGAGCCAGCGCACCCTCCACCGCGGCCCGCTCGACGACCACGCCGGCGGGCAGGCCCTCGAGGACGGCGGTCAGGGCGGGGCCGTGGGACTCTCCGGCGGTCAACCAGCGCAGCATGGGCACAGATTCTCCCACGCCGCCCGGGGCGGGCTAGAAGAGGCCGCCGCCCATCTGCGGGGCGAGCAGGAAGCCCAGCAGGGCACCGACCATCATCGGGGGGCCGTAGGCGAAGTCGCCGCGCCAGCTCACCCGCCGGGCGACGAGGAGCCCGACCGCGACGAGCCCGCCGACGAGGAAGCCGGCGTAGATCCCGGCCACGGTCTCCGTCCAGCCGTACCAGCCGAGCGCGCCGCCCAGCACCACCGCGAGCTTGACGTCGCCCAGGCCGAGGGCGAGCGACCCCCTGGCCAGCGACACGAGCGCGAGCACCAGGTAGAAGCCGCCGCTGGCGACGGCGGCCAGCACCGAGCGCAACCACGGGTCGAACCCTCCGCCGACCAGGGCGGCGAGGGTGACGCCGGCGCCGAGGAAGCCCATGGTGGGCCACATGATCCGGTCCGGGAGGCGGTGCACGTCGAGGTCCATCGCGGCCAGGCAGACGCAGGAGAGGATGACGAGCAGGGCGGTCGCGGTGAGGACGAGCGCGACCGGCCAGCCGGGCACCGCGTCGTCCTCCACGAACCAGATGCGGTGCACGGTCAGTGCGCTGACCAGGCCGAGCACCAGGGGGACCCACCAGCGCCTGCCCGGGTGCGGCACGTCGTCCTCGTCGGGCTTGCGGTAGGTGGTGGCCTCGAGCCACCGGCCCACGGGGATCCCGAGCACCGCGGCCACCACCCCGACCCCGACGGCCACGGCAAGGTCGTTCACGGGTTCGCCTCCTGCAGGGCCGCGCGCATCGCCTCCACCGGGCCATCATGCCCCGTCATCAGCCGCACCTGGCGCACCGCCTGGTGCAGCAGCATCTCGGTCCCCCGCACGACCGGGACCCGCCCCCCGGTGGCCTCCCGGACGGTGGCCGCGAACCCGCTGGGCCACGGGGCGTAGGCCACGTCCAGCAGGACCGGTGCCGCCGCGACGTCCGGCACGACCAGCCCGGGCACGTCGGCGTCCGCGGGGAGCGTGCTGACCACGACGTCCCCGGCCGCCGCGTCCAGGACGACGCCGTCCGCCAGCGACCGTACCCGCGCCCGTAGGCCCAGCTCCTCCAGCAGCGCCGCGGTGTCGGGACGGACCCGGTGGCGGACGACCAGGACCACCTCGTCCGCCCCGGCCCTGGCCAGCGCCACGAGGGCGGAGCGCGCGGTCGCCCCCGCGCCGAGGACGGTGGCGCGCCGGGGGGCGCTCGCCCCGGCCTCGGCCATCGCCGTGCCGAGGCCGACCACGTCGGTGTTGTCCACGGCCCAGCCGTCGTCCCGGCGCAGCAGCGTGTTGGCGGCTCCGGCCAGGCGGGCGTCCGGCCCGACCTCGACCGCCCCGGGCAGCTCGAGGGCCTCCCGCTTCAGCGGCATCGTCACGGCCAGCCCGACCCACTCGGGCCCGAGCCCCGCGACGTGCCCGGCGAGCGTCCCGGCGGGGACGTCCGCGGCGCCGAAGGACCATCCGGACAGGCCGAGAGCCTGGTAGGCGGCGCCGTGCAGGACCGGCGACAGGCTGTGCGCCACGGGTGAGCCGACGACGCCGGCCCGGCGTCGCCCGGCCCGGTCCACGCCGTCCCGGGCCCGGCTCAGCACTGGTCCGGGTTCTCCCTGCACCACCGGAGGAACTCTTCCTGGTTCCTCAGGTGCTCCTCGTAGCTGTCGGTGAACCTGGTCTCGCCGGTCGTGGGGTTGACGGTGACGAAGTAGAGCCAGTCGCCCGGCTCGGGGTTGAGCGCGGCACGGATCGCGGCCTCCCCGGGGCTGTTGATCGGCCCCGGCGGCAGGCCGGGGTTGACGTAGGTGTTGTACGGGTCGTCGACCTGGCGCTGCTCGTCGGTGGTGCCGGCCTTGCCGCGCTCCTGGAAGATGAAGTGGATCGTGGAGTCCATCTCCAGGCGGCCGCCGGTCTCGGAGGTGTCCTCCAGGCGGTTCTCCACGACCCGCGCGACCTTGGGCAGGTCCTCGGCGAACATGCCCTCGCCCTGGACGATGCTCGCCTTGATGATGACGTCGCGCAGCTCGTCCTCCGGCACGCCGATCTCGGCGTACTTGCGCTTGCCCAGCTCCACCATCGCGCGCAGCTGGTCCTCGGGGGTGGAGTCCGTGGCGAACTCGTAGGTGCTGGGGTAGAGGAAGCCCTCGAGCTCGCCCTCGGCGGCCTCCGGCAGGTCGAGGGTGGCCGGGTCGACGTCCTCGTAGTCGGAGACCTCGTGCCCGGTGGCCTCGGCCAGCACCTCGAAGGTCTCGGAGACCCAGAGGCCCTCGCGGACGGTGACGCCGTTGATCTCGCGGTAGTTGCCGTCCAGCAGCCGGGCGAGCGCAGCCTGCGAGCTCATCTGCCGGGCCATCCGGTAGGTGCCCGGCTGGATCGAGCTGGAGCGCGGGTCGGCCTGGAGGGCCGCGGTGAAGGCTCCCGTCGAGGCGACGACGTCGGCCTCGGCGAGGATCTGGGCGATCTGGCCACCACCGGCCCCCTCGGGGATCTCCACGAGCACCTCGCCGGTGCCGGCGCCCTCGTAGTCCTGGACGTCGTCGCCGCCCCCGACGGAGATGGTCGGCAGCAGGTCGCCGAGCCAGCCGAAGGCGTACACGGAGGCGGTCACCACGACCGCGGCGGCCATCACGAGCGCCACCACGGTGGCGACCGGGTTGCGGCGCCGGCGGCGCCGCGGCCGGAACATCGGCGCCTCGGGCTCGGGGTCCAGGACGTCGTCGGCGAGCGACTCGTCGTGCTCCTTGACGCCGCGCAGGCCGAGCACGTCGTCGTCGAACCGCGAGCGCCGGTGCGCGTCGTCCCAGTCCTCGTCCGGGGGCAGGGTCATCGGTGTCCTTACGTCTGGCCGGACCGGCGGGTCCGGGGCTTGCGCGCCCGCAGGGGTGTGCCGGCGGGGCGTCCGGCACGTCGGGCGTCGAGCGCCGCCTGGAGGATCAGCACCGCCGCGACCTGGTCGACCACGGCCCTCTGGTCGCGGCCCCGGACCCCGCTTCGGTGCAGGTTCCGGTGCGCGTCGACCGTCGTGAGCCGTTCGTCCCACAGTCGCACCGGCACGTCCAGTCGCCGCTGCAGGGAGCCAGCGTAGTCGCGCGCCCGTCGGGCGGCCAATCCCTCCTCGCCGGAGAGCGAGCGCGGGAGGCCGACGACGACGCCGACGGCACCCCGCTCGGCGACCAGGTCCACGAGCGCGGTCAGGTCGGCGCCGCCGTCCTGGTCGCGCGCCAGCGTGGCGACCGGGTGCGCCAGCACGCCGTGGGGGTCGCTGGCGGCGACGCCGACGCGGACCTCGCCCACGTCGACACCGACCAGCACCCCGGCGGGGCCGGCCGACGCACCCCCGGGGGGTGTGGTGCTCACGCCCTCAGCTCGTCCTCGACTGCCCGCAGGGCCGCGTCCGTGCGCGACGGGTCCTGCCCGCCGCCCTGGGCGAGGTCGTCCTTGCCACCACCGCCGCCGCCCAGCGTCTGGGCCGCGACCCTGACCAGGGCGCCGGCGCGCACGCCGCGCCCGCGCGCGACCTCGTTGGTGGCGACGACGACCTGCGGCCGACCCCCGGCGACGCCGGTCAGCGCGACCACGACCGGCCGGTCGGTGCCGAGCCGGCCGCGCAGGTCGGTGGCCATCGCGCGCAGGTCGTCGCCCGTGACCTCGCCGACGTGGTGGGCGAGGAGGGTCGTGCCGTGCACGTCGCGCGCCTTGTCGACCAGTCCGCCGGCCGCGGCGAGCACCTGCTGCGCCTTGGCGCGGGCGATCTCCCGCTCGGCGTCCTTGAGCCGCGCGAGCAGCTGCGCGACGCGGTCGGGCACCTCGTCGGGGCGGACCTTGAGGGTGTCGGTCAGCTGGTTGAGGATGACGTTCTCGCGGGCCAGGTGCTGGTAGGCGTCGGCGCCGACGAGGGCCTCCACGCGGCGGACGCCGGAGCCGATCGAGGCCTCGCCGACCAGCTTGACCAGCGACAGCTGGGCGGAGTTGAGCACGTGCGTGCCGCCGCACAGCTCCAGGCTCCACGGACCCCCGACGGAGACCACCCGCACCACGTCCGGGTAGCGCTCGCCGAAGAGCGCCATGGCACCCATCTCGCGGGCCTGGGTCAGCGGCATCTCGGCGGCGGAGACCTGCAGGTCGGCCATCAGCCGCTCGTTGATCCGGGCCTCGACCGCGGCCAGCTCGTCGGCCGACAGGCCGCGCGTGGAGCGGAAGTCGAAGCGCAGCCGGCCGGGGGCGTTCTCCGACCCCGCCTGGGTCGCGGTGTCGCCGAGGGTCTCGCGCAGCACCTTGTGCACGATGTGGGTCGCGGTGTGCGCCCGGGACACCGCCGCGCGGCGCACCGTGTCGATCTGGGACTCGGCGCTCTCGCCGAGCGCCAGCTCGCCCTCGACGAGCCGGCCGCGGTGCACGACCAGCCCGGGGATGGGCCGCTGCACGTCGCGGACCTCCACGACGCCGCCGGAGTCCAGCCGCACGAGCCCGTGGTCGGCCAGCTGGCCGCCGGCCTCGGCGTAGAACGGGGTCTCCCCGAGCACGAGCTCGACCTCGGTGCCGCCCTCCTCGCCGGGTCCCGCGACGAGCCGGTCGACCTCGTGGCCGCCGGAGAGCAGGCCGACGACGGTCCCGCGGCCGGACATCTGGCTGTAGCCGGTGAACTCCACCGGCCGGCCGAGGCGGTCGGCGATGCTCTTGTATGCGGTGCCGCCGCCGTGGCCGTGCTTCTTCGCCCTGGCGTCGGCCTTGGCGCGCTCGCGCTGCTCGGCCATGAGCGAGCGGAAGCCCTCCTCGTCCACCGACAGGCCCTGCTCCGAGGCCATCTCCAGGGTGAGGTCGATGGGGAAGCCGTAGGTGTCGTGCAGCTGGAAGGCCTCGGCGCCGGGGAGGGTCGTCGAGCCGGCCTCCTTGGCGCGTGCCACGGCGGTGTCGAGGATGGTCGTGCCGCTGGAGAGGGTGCGCCGGAAGGCCTCCTCCTCGGCGTAGGCGGTCTCGCTGATCCGGTGCCAGTCGCGCTCCAGCTCGGGGTAGGAGGTGCTCATGACGTCCTTGCTGACCGGCAGCAGCTCGGGCAGCGTGGCGTCGTTGCCGCCGACGCCGAGCAGGCGCATCGAGCGGACCGCGCGTCGCAGCAGGCGGCGCAGGACGTAGCCGCGCCCCTCGTTGCCCGGCGTGACCCCGTCGCCCATGAGCATCAGGCCGGAGCGGACGTGGTCGGCCACCACGCGGAAGCGCACGTCGTCGTCGTGGTCGGCCCCGTAGGCCCTGCCGGTGAGCTCCTCGGCGCGGGCGATGACCGGGTAGACCTCGTCGATCTCGTAGAGGTTGTCCACGCCCTGGAGCAGGTAGGCCACCCGCTCGAGGCCCATGCCGGTGTCGATGTTCTTCTGCGGCAGCTCGCCGACGACGTCGAAGTCGGTCTTGGAGCGCACCTCGCCGAGGTCGTCCTGCATGAAGACGAGGTGCCAGATCCCCAGTAAGCGGTCCTCGTCGACGACCGGCCCGCCGTCCGGGCCGTGCTCGGGGCCGCGGTCGACGTAGATCTCGCTGCACGGCCCGCCGGGGCCGGGGACGCCCATGTGCCAGTAGTTGTCGGCCAGCCCGCGCCGCTGGATCCGCTCCGGGGGCAGGCCGGCGATCCGGCGCCACAGCTCGGCGGCCTCGTCGTCGCCGTCGAGCACGGTCACCCAGATCGAGCCGGGGTCGAAGCCGAGGAAGCCGTCGTCCTGGCTGCCGGTGACCAGCTCCCAGGCGTGGCTGATCGCCCCCTCCTTGAAGTAGTCGCCGAAGGAGAAGTTGCCGTTCATCTGGAAGAACGTGCCGTGCCGGGTGGTCTTGCCGACCTCCTCGATGTCGAGGGTGCGCACGCACTTCTGCACGCTCGTGGCCCGCGGCCAGGGCGCCGTCTCCTGCCCGAGGAAGTAGGGCTTGAAGGGCACCATGCCGGCGTTGACGAACAACAGGGTCGGGTCGTCGTAGACCAGCGGGGCGCTGGGCACCACCGCGTGGCCCTTGCTCTCGAAGAAGGACAGCCAGCGACGG
>QEUR01000083.1 GCA_003577095.1 Acidobacteriota bacterium | reverse complement strand
GACGACGTGCTCGTGCGTCCGGTGGAGCCGGCCACCGCCGAGCAGCTGCTCACCGTGCACACCCCCGAGTTCCTGGCCGCCGTCAAGGAGGCCTCCGCCGACCCCGGGTCGGCCACCGGCCGGTTCGGCCTCGGGTCCGAGGACACCCCCGCGTTCGCCGGCATGCACGAGGCCACCTCGCTGGCCGTCGGCGCCACGCTGGCCGCGGTCGAGGCGGTGTGGTCCGGCGAGGCCCGGCACGCGGTCAACATCGCCGGCGGCCTGCACCACGCCATGCCGGGTGCGGCCAGCGGCTTCTGCGTCTACAACGACGCCGCCGTCGGGATCCAGCGGCTGCTGGAGCTTGGCGCCCGCCGCGTCCTCTACCTCGACCTCGACGTCCACCACGGCGACGGCGTCGAGCGGGCCTTCTGGAACGAGGAGCGGGTCATGACGGTCTCGCTGCACGAGACCGGCCGCGCGCTCTTCCCGGGCACCGGCTTCCCCGGCGACACGGGCGGGCCGCGGGCCCCGGACACGGCCGTCAACGTCGCGCTGCCCCCGGGCACCGGCGACGAGGGCTGGCTGCGCGCCTACCAGGCCGTGGTGCCGGCGGTGGTGCGCGCCTTCGGCCCGGACGTGGTCGTCAGCCAGCACGGCTGCGACTGCCACTACTCCGACCCGCTCGCGCACCTGAGCGTGTCCATCGACGCGATGGCGGTCGCCTACGGGTGGGTCCGCGACCTCGTCGAGGACGTCGCCGGCGGCCGCTGGGTGGCGCTCGGAGGGGGCGGCTACGAGCTGGTCTCGGCCGTGCCCCGTGCGTGGACGCACCTGATCGGCATCGCCACCGGTCACCCGGTCGACCTGGCGACCGAGACGCCGCAGGAGTGGCGCGAGCACGTCGAGGAGAACTACGGCCGCGAGGCCCCGCTGCTCATGGGCGACCGCGACGGACGGCCGATCCGCTACGGCTCCTGGGAGGAGGGCTACCAGCCCGAGGACCCCGTGGACTCGGCCATCATGGCCACCCGGCGGGCGGTCTTCCCCGCGTGGGGCCTGGACCCCTACTTCGACTGAAAGGCCCTTGCGGCACACCCGTCACACCCGTCCGACTGGCACCCTCGCGCGTGTCGCGCTGGACTTTTCTGCTGTCACGACTTTCGCAACCACCTCATCTGCCTCTAAGGTGGGGCCGACAACACAGTGAGGACGGGCCGGAGGGGAAGCCGCGACCGTCTGCACGCCTACATTTCGAACAGACAGGAAGCGTCCGATGGCAGAAGAGCGTCAGCTCGGCGAGATGACGTTCATGACCGTGGCCGAGGTGGCCGCGGTGATGCGCGTGTCCAAGATGACCGTGTACCGCCTGGTGCACTCCGGCGAGCTCCCCGCCGTCCGGGTCGGTCGCTCCTTCCGGGTCCCGGAGAAGGCGGTGAACGACTACCTCGAGGAGTCCTACCACGGCACGGCGTGAGCCGCGCCGCGGCCGCCGCACCGTCGCGGTGGCATGGGCGTCCGGTTTGGGCGCGGCCCCTCGCCCGCGCTAGTCTGGGTCGGTCCGTCGTGCGGCAGGGCGTGGCAGCGATGCCGCGAGGAGCGCCGCTCCCGGCCAGCTGTGCAGGCGATCCGTCGCCGTCACGAGGTTCGCACGACGTCCTGGCATGACCCAGACCATCGAGACGAAGGACAGCCCATGGGCTCAGTGATCAAGAAGCGCCGCAAGCGGATGGCGAAGAAGAAGCACCGCAAACTGCTGCGCAAGACGCGTCACCAGCGTCGCAACAAGAAGTGAGTCGTCACACGACGTGACCGGCTGACGCCGCACGACACCGACGGCGCCGACCCTCACCGGGGGCGGCGCCGTCGTCATCCCGTCACGGGTCCGGCGTCAGCGTCCGTCCCACGTCCGTCCCGACCGGTGCCCGAGGAGGAGCAGGTATGAGGTGGCTGGCCCGGCTGCGTCCCGACCGTCGCCCTGCGGCGGAGGTGGTGCTGCTCACCCGTCGGGGCTGCCACCTGTGCGCCGACATGGAGGAGGTCGTCGCCCGGGTGGTGGGGGAGGGCCGGGGGACGGCGGGCCTGCGGCCGGCGAGCCTGAGCCTCGTCGACGTGGACGAGGCGGGCCGCGAGGACCCGGCGCTGCTCGAGCGCTACGACACCCTGGTGCCGGTGCTGCTCGTCGACGGGGTCGAGGTCGCCCGGTGGCGGGTGGAGGAGGCAGCGGTGCGTGCCGCGCTGCGGCGCCGGCGCCGCCCCGGCGCCTGACGCGACGGCGGCCGGGACGCCTCCCGACCTAGCGTTTTGGTCGAACGGTGGACCGACGCCTAGAGTGTGGGGGTCCGCGACGAGCGCAAGAGCGGGTCTGATATAAGCCCTGCCCCTCGTCGCGCGAGCCCCAGAGAGGAGCCGGTCCAGGCATGATGGCCGAGTCCACCCGACGCGGAGTCCCTGAGGCGACCGTCGGTCGGCTCCCGGGCTATCTGCGTGCGCTGACCGACCTGGCCGAGGCCGGACGCCTCTCCGTCTCCAGCGAGGACCTCGCCCAGCTCCTGGGCATCCGCTCGGCGCAGGTGCGCAAGGACCTGTCCGCCCTTGGTTCCTACGGGGTGCGCGGCGTCGGCTACGACGTGGCCCGCCTCTCGGACCAGATCGCCGCCGAGCTCGGCCTGGCCCGCCAGCGCGCCGTGGTCATCGTGGGCCTCGGCAATCTCGGGCGGGCGCTGGCCGCCTACGGCGGCCTGGCACCCCGCGGCTTCGAGGTCGTCGCCCTGGTCGACAACGACCCGGCGCTGGTCGGCACCACGGTCGACGGCCTGCCGGTGCAGCGCCTGGAGGACCTCGACCCCGGGTCCCGGCCGCTCGACGTCGGCGTGATCACCACCCCGGCGGAGGCCGCCCAGGGGGTCGCCGACGTCCTCGTGGGCCTCGGCGTGCGCTCCATCCTCAACTTCGCACCCGTCGTGCTGCGCGTCCCCGCGGACGTGCACGTGCGCGCGGTCGACCTGTCCACCGAGCTGCAGATCCTGGCCTTCCACGAGCACCAGCGGCTGCTCGCCGACGCCCGGAGGGAGGAGGTCGGATGAGCGTGCTGGTGGTCGGGCTGTCGCACCGGACGGCACCCATGGAGCTGCTCGAGCGGGCGGCGCTCACCGCGCAGGAGGCGCAGGAGCTGGCGAGCCGGCTGCACGCGGGCGACCACGTCGAGGAGTCCCTCGTGCTGGCCACCTGCAACCGGCTCGAGGTCGTCGTCGAGGCCGGGACCTTCCACGGGGCCCTGGTGCGGGTCGGCGAGGCGCTCAGCGAGGTGACCGGCCTGGACCGCGACGACCTCACCGAGCACGTCTACGTCCACTACGACGAGCGCGCCGTGGCCCACCTGTTCGAGGTCGCCTGCGGTCTGGACTCGATGGCCGTCGGCGAGAGCCAGGTGCTCGGGCAGCTGCGCGAGGCGCTCCGCCGCGGCCAGCGCGACGGCCGGGTCGGCCCGGCCCTCAACGTCCTGCTCCAGCAGGCGCTGCGCGTCGGCAAGCGGGCGCACGCCGAGACCGGCATCGACGGCGTCTCGCGCTCGCTGGTCGGGGTCGGCCTGCAGCACGCGGCCCAGGAGCTGGCCGACCTGCGCTCCGCCCGCGCGGTGGTCGTCGGGGCCGGCGCCATGTCCGGCCTGGCCGTGGCCGAGCTGGCGCGCGCCGGCATCGCCCACCTCACCGTGGTCAACCGGACCCGCGCGCGGGCCGACCGGCTCGCCGCACAGCACGGCGCGGTAGCCGCGGACTGGACCGACCTGGGCGGCCTGCTCGGCACCGCCGACCTCGTCGTCACCTGCACCGGGTCCGTCGGGCACGTCATCGAGGCCGGCACCGTCGCCGACGCCCGGCGGCGGGCCGGCAACGCCGCTCCGCTGGTGCTGCTCGACCTCGCGCTGCCCCGCGACGTGCAGCCGGAGGTCGCCGCGCTGCCGGGTGTGCGGGTATGGGGCCTGGCCGAGCTGCGCGACGTCCTCGCCGAGGCGCCCGACGGCTCCGACCGGCAGGACGCGGTGACCGCGGTCCAGGAGCTGGTGAGCGCGGAGGTGGCGGGTTACCTGACCGAGCGGCGCGCCGCCCGGCTCGCCCCGACCCTGGCCGCCCTGCGCAGCCGCGCGGCGCGGGTCGTCGACGCGGAGATGGCCCGGCTGGACCAGCGGGTCCCGCACCTGCCCGACGACGAGCGCCACGAGGTGCGCCGCACCGTCCAGCGCGTCGTCGACAAGCTGCTGCACACCCCCACGGTCCGGGTCAAGCAGCTGGCCACCGGCCACCAGCCCTCCGACTACGGTGAGGTGCTCCGCGAGCTGTTCGACCTGGACCCCCACGAGGTGACGGTCGTGCCCGCTCCGGCGCTCGACCTGCCCGACGACGTGGCGGCCGACCTCGGGGGTGGCCGATGACCGTCGGGATGCTGCGCCCGGACGCCGCGCCGGACCGCCTGGCCGACATGGTCGACCAGTCCGTCCAGGCCCTGCCCGACCCGGGTCGTCCGCTGCGGCTGGGCACCCGCGCCAGCGAGCTGGCCACCAGCCAGTCCGGCTGGGTGGCCGACCGTCTCCGGGAGGCCGGGCTCGAGGTCGAGCTGGTCCCGGTCAGGACCGTCGGGGACGTCTCCCGCGCCAGCCTCTCCGAGATCGGCGGGACCGGTGTCTTTGCCTCCGCCCTGCGCCAGGCCCTGCACGAGGGCACGATCGACCTGGCCGTCCACTCCCTCAAGGACCTGCCGACCACGCCCGAGCCGGGTCTCGTGGTCGCCGCCGTGCCCGAGCGGGAGGACCCGCGCGACGCCCTCGTCGCCCGCGACGGGCTCACCCTGGACACCCTGCCGCGGGGCGCCGCCGTCGGCACCGGCTCGCCGCGCCGCGCGGCGCAGCTGGCCCAGGTGCGCCCCGACCTGGACGTGCGCGACATCCGCGGCAACGTCGGCACCCGCATCGCGATGGTGCGGGACGGCCGGCTGGACGCCGTGGTCCTCGCCTGCGCGGGCCTGTCCCGGCTCGGCCGCCTCGACGAGGCCACGGACCGGCTCGACCTGCGCACCATGCTCCCCGCCCCCGGCCAGGGCGCGCTCGCGGTCGAGTGCCGCGACGGCGACGCCCCGCTGGCCGACCTTCCGGCGGACGTCACCCTGACCGACGCCGACCTGCGCGCGCTGCTGGCCCAGGTGCTCGAGCACCCGCCGACCCGCGCGGCCGTCACCGCCGAGCGCGCGGTGCTCAACCGGCTCGAGGCGGGCTGCACGGCACCCGTGGGCGCCTACGCCGCGCCCGCCACGGCGCCCGATGCATCCACGCCGGACGCCGCCGCGCCCGCCGACGGGGAGGCCGGCGACGGCCGGCACGCCCCGCTCACCCTCGCCGTCTTCGTCGCGCTGCAGCACCCGCAGCGCCACGAGCAGACCGGGTCCGACCCGGTCCTCCTCGGCCGCACCGTGGCCGAGGCGCTGTTGAACCGTCCCGACCCCGACCGGCCCGCCGACCGTCCCGACGGCGGACCTGGGGTCTCACACACCGGAGCGTGATCCACGTGAGCATCCAAGCCGCGCACCACCCGCCCTCGCCCCTGCCGCAGCCCGACGCCGCCCGGGTGGCGTTCGTCGGCGCCGGGCCGGGCGATCCCGGGCTGCTCACCGTCCGGGCGCGCGACTACCTCGCCGCCGCCGACGTCGTCGTCCTCGACGCGCCGGACCACGTGGAGCAGCTGCGCGCGTGGACCCGCGAGGACGTCGAGTTCGTCGTCACCGCCGAGCGCGCGTCGGGGTCCAGGGCCCTGGGCGAGAAGGCCCGCGCCAACCTCCTGGTGCGCACCGCCGGCCGCTACGCCGAGCCCTCCCACCTGGTCGTCCGGCTGATGGACGGCGACCCCAGCGCGTTCAGCGGCCTGGCCGTGGAGGCCCTCGCGTGCCGCGAGGCCGGGGTGCCCTTCGAGATCGTCCCGGGCGTGAGCACCGCCTGGTCCGTCCCGGCCTACGCGGGGGTGCCGCTCACCGCCCACGAGCGCAGCGGCGCCCTGCACATGGTCTCGGCGGACGACCCGCAGGTCGACTGGTCGCTGTCGGCGGGCGAGGACGTCACCGTCGTCGTGCTCGGCACCGGCAAGCCGCTGCTGGAGGCCCTGCGCGGGCTCGTGGCCGCCGGCCGCGACCCGCAGACGCCCGTTGCTCTGACCGAGCACGGCACCACGACGACCCAGCAGACCGACGTGACCACGCTCGCCGACGCCGTCGAGGCCCTCGCCGCGGGCCGGGCCGCCTGCCCGGACGCCTCGGTCGCGGTCGTCGGCCACCAGGTCGAGATGCGCGCGGAGCTGTCCTGGTACGAGACCAAGCCGCTCTTCGGCTGGTCGATCCTGGTCCCGCGGACCAAGGAGCAGTCCCAGCCGATGACCGACCGCATCGCCTCCTACGGGGCGACCGCCTCGGTCGTGCCGACGATCAGCGTCGAGCCGCCGCGCACCCCGCAGCAGATGGACCGCGCGATCGGCGGGATGGTCACCGGCCGCTACGAGTGGGTCGGCTTCACCTCGGTCAACGCGGTGCGCGCGGTGCGGGAGAAGTTCGAGGCCCTCGGCCTGGACGCCCGCGCGCTGTCGGGCCTCAAGCTCGCCGCCGTGGGCGGCGTGACCGCCGACGCGCTGCGCGACTGGGGCCTGGAGCCCGACCTGGTCCCCGAGGAGGAGCAGTCGGCCCGCGGCCTGCTGGCCGTCTGGCCGCAGTACGACGAGGTCCTCGACCCGATCAACCGCGTCTTCCTGCCGCGCGCCGACATCGCCACCGACACCCTGGTGGCCGGGCTGCAGGAGGGAGGCTGGGAGGTCGACGACGTCACCGCCTACCGGACCGTGCGCGCCGCACCGCCGCCGGCGCCGGTGCGCGAGGCGATCAAGGGCGGCGCCTTCGACGCGGTCTGCTTCACCTCCTCCTCGACGGTGCGCAACCTCGTCGGCATCGCGGGCAAGCCGCACCCGACGACGGTCGTGGCCTGCATCGGCCCGGCCACCGCGAAGACCGCCGAGGAGCACGGGCTGCGCGTGGACGTGATCGCGCCCGAGCCCGACGGGGTCAAGCTCGTCGATGCCCTGGCCCAGCACGCCCGGGCCGTGGCCGCGGCGACGCAGGCGGAGGGCCGTCCGGTCCTGCGCCCGAGCCAGCAGCGCACGAGCGGCCGCCGCTCCAGGTCCCGCAGGTGAGCCCAGCACCCGGACGGGTGCCGGCCGTCCCGGTGCCGCACGAGCGGCCCCGGCGGCTGCGCACGACCCCGGCCCTGCGCCGCCTCGTCGCGCAGACGCGGCCGCAGCCGGCCGACCTGGTCCTGCCGGTCTTCGTCCGGGACGGCATCGACGAGCCGCGGCCGGTCGGCTCGATGCCCGGCGTGCTGCAGCACACGCCCGACAGCCTGGTCGCGGCCGCCCACGAGGCGGTCACGGCGGGCGTCGGCGGGATCATGGTCTTCGGCGTCCCCCGCGACGAGGACAAGGACGCGGCCGGCACCGCCGGGACCGACCCCGACGGGGTCCTCAACCGGGCGCTGCGCCGGCTGCGGGACGAGCTCGGTGACGACACGGTGCTGATGAGCGACCTGTGCCTGGACGAGTTCACCGACCACGGGCACTGCGGCGTCCTCGACGGACGCGGCCGGGTCGACAACGACGCCACCCTCGCGCGGTATGCCGAGATGGCCGTCGTGCAGGCCGCCGCCGGTGCCCACGTGGTCGCGCCCAGCGGGATGATGGACGGGCAGGTGCGCGTCGTCCGCGAGGCCCTCGACGCCGCCGGTCACCAGGACGTGGCGGTGCTGGCCTACACGGCCAAGTACGCCTCCGCCTGCTACGGGCCCTTCCGCGAGGCGGTGGGGTCCACGCTGCGCGGGGACCGCACGACATACCAGCAGGACCCCGCGAACCGGACCGAGGCGCTGCGCGAGCTGCGGCTGGACCTGGCCGAGGGCGCCGACATGGTCATGGTCAAGCCGGCGCTGCCCTACCTGGACGTGCTCTCCGACGTCGCCGAGGCCTCGGACGTCCCGGTGGCCGCCTACCAGGTCAGCGGCGAGTACTCGATGATCGAGGCCGCCGCCGCCCAGGGGTGGGTCGATCGTGACCGGATGGTGCTGGAGTCGCTGACCTCGGTGCGCCGCGCCGGCGCCCAGCTGGTGCTGACCTACTACGCCGTGCACGCCGCGCGGCTGCTCTCGCAGGGGGCGGGGTGAGCGTCCCCGCGGAGCCGCGCTGGCTCGACGGCGAGGAGCAGCAGGCGTGGCGGGCGATCCTGCGCTCCTCCCACCTGATGCGGCGGACGATGGAGGAGGCGCTGGACGCCCACGACGTGGGGTTCGGCGAGTACGAGCTGCTCTCGATGCTCTCCGAGGCGCCCGGCGCGCGGATGCGGATGTCCGCGCTGGCCGACCTCGTCGTGCAGTCCCGCAGCCGGGTCAGCCACACCGCCACCCGCCTGGAGCGACGCGGCTGGGTGCGTCGCGACCGGGCCACCGGCGACGGCCGGGGCGTCCTGCTCGTCCTCACCAACGAGGGACGCCGCGCGGTCGCCGAGCTGGCGCCGGTCCACGTGGAGAGCGTGCGACGGGCCCTGCTGGACCACCTGTCCCGCGAGGAGCTCCTCGGCTACGGCGAGCTGATGGCGCGCGTCGTGCGCGCCAACCGCAGCGGCGACCAGGCCAGCGACGTCGTCTGAGCGGCCCCCGGCGGCGGAACTCCTGCCGGCGACCGGGGCCGGCCAGCGTCAACCACGACCTGTAGCGGGAAGGCGCTCCTCGCGCGCGTTGCTACCCGCTCGAGGAACCGGATCCCTCCACAGGTCGCGGAGATCTCTCCTTCCGGCGGCCGGGCGGCCACGACGGGTGCGCCCGGGGTGCGCGTCGGCGCCCGGGGGCGGGCGTGCCACCCTGGGTCCATGACGTCCCAGGACACCCACCCCTCGAGCACCCACTACCCCGACGACGCGCCCCGGTCCCAGGAGTGGCTGGCGCGGGCGCGTGCGGTGGTGCCCGGCGGCGTGAACTCGCCGGTGCGGGCCTACGGCTCGGTCGGCGGGACCCCGCGCTTCATGGTGCGCGGCGAGGGGCCGTGGATGTGGGACGCGGACGGGCGCCGCTACGCCGACCTCGTCTGCTCCTGGGGGCCGATGATCCTGGGGCACGCCCACCCCGAGGTGCTGCGCGCGGTCACCGGGGCGGCCGCCGACGGCTTCTCCTTCGGCACGCCGACCGCGCGCGAGGTGCTGCTGGCCGAGGAGATCGTGGCCCGCGTCCCGCCCCTGGACCAGGTGCGCCTGGTCAGCTCCGGGACGGAGGCGACGATGAGCGCGATCCGGCTGGCGCGCGGGTTCACGGGCAGGTCGGCGGTGGTGAAGTTCGCCGGCTGCTACCACGGTCACGTCGACGCCCTGCTGGCCTCCGCCGGGTCGGGCGTGGCCACCTTCGGGCTGCCGGACAGCCCGGGGGTGCCGGCGAGCGCCGCCGCGGAGACGATCGTGCTGCCCTACAACGACCTGGCCGCCGTCGAGCGGGCGTTCGCCGAGCGCGGGGACGAGATCGCCGCCGTCATCACCGAGGCCGCGCCGGGCAACATGGGCGTGGTGCCGCCGGCGCCGGGCTTCACCGAGGGTCTGCGCCGGATCACCGCCGAGCACGGCGCGCTCCTCGTCAGCGACGAGGTGATGACCGGCTTCCGCGCCTCCGCCGCCGGGTGGCTCGGGCTGGAGGGCGTGCCCGCCTCGGGTGCCCCGGACCTGTTCACCTTCGGCAAGGTCATGGGCGGCGGCTTCCCGGCCGCGGCCTTCGGCGGGCGCGCGGACGTGATGGCGATGCTGGCGCCGGAGGGACCGGTCTACCAGGCCGGCACCCTGTCCGGGAACCCCGTCGCCTCGGCCGCCGGCCTGGCCACCCTCCAGGCGTGCACCCCCGAGGTCTACGCGCGGCTCGAGGAGGTCGCCGACGCCCTGACCGCAGCGGTGACCGACTCCTTCGGCCGGCACGGCATAGCCCACCGGGTCCAGCGGGTCGGCTCGATGTTCAGCGTCTTCTTCCGCGAGGGCGAGGTGCGCGACTACGACGACGCGCGGGAGCAGGACACCGCACGCTTCGGCCGGTTCTTCCACGCGATGCTCCGCCGCGGCGTGCACCTGCCGCCGAGCTGCTACGAGGTGTGGTTCGTCTCCGCCGCGCACGACGACGAGGCGGTCGAGACGATCGTCCGTGCGGTCGAGGGAGCCGCGGCGGAGGTCGCCTGAGCGGGAGCCCCGGTGGTCAGTACGGTCCCAGGATCGCGTGGGACAATCCGGGCCATGTCCGAACCTGCCCGCGAGCCCGACGCTGCCCGCGCACCGCAGGCTGCCCACGCTCCGCGCACCCTGCCCGACGGCACCCCGGTGACCGTCGTGCACGTCGTGCGCCACGGCGAGGTGCACAACCCGCAGGGGGTCCTCTACGGGCAGCTGCCCGGCTACCACCTCTCCGAGCGTGGCCGGCAGATGGCGCAGGCGGCGGCGGACTCCCTCGCGGACGCGGACATCACCTACGTCGTCGCCTCGCCCCTGGAGCGGGCGCAGGAGACCGCCGAGCCGTTCGCCGCCGCCCACGGGCTGGCCGTCGCGGTCGACGACCGGCTCATCGAGTCGGCCAACCACTTCCAGGGGCTGCAGGTGGGCACCGGCGGCGGGGCGCTCTGGCGGCGCCGGCACTGGAAGGCCTACACCAACCCCTTCGCGCCCTCCTGGGGCGAGC
>QEUR01000082.1 GCA_003577095.1 Acidobacteriota bacterium | reverse complement strand
GGAAGATGATGCCGGCGGCCAGGAACGAGATCGCCATCGGCATGAAGACGATCATCTTGAACGCCGTGCCCCACCGCACCCGCTCGGTGAGCACCGCGAAGATGAGGCCGAGCACGGTCACCATGGCGGGCGTGACCAGCACCCAGATGACGTTGTTCTTCAGTGCGGTGAAGGTCGAGGGGTCGGTGAACATCCGGACGTAGTTGTCGAGCCCGACGAAGGTGTCGCCGCGCGCGTCGAACAGGCTGCGCCAGACCGAGTAGCCGATCGGGTAGACGACCAGGGCGACCAGCACCGCCGCGGCCGGTCCGAGGAACAGCCAGGCCACCCAGACGTGCTCGCGCGAGGGCGGGCGCCGGTGCTGCCGGTCGCCCGCCGCTCGCGCGGCCACGGAGGTGCTGGTCACGGGTCGGGTACGGGGTGCGCCGCCGGTCGGCGCATCAGTCGCCGAAGGCCTGGGCCGCGTCGGCCTCCAGGCTCTCCATCGTGGCCTGCACGCTGGTCGGGTCGCTCAGGAAGTCGGTGAGGTCCTGCCACATACCCGCACCGGGGGTGCCGCCGAACTCGGGCGGCATCTGGTCGGACATGTCGAAGCGGAAGGCGTCGCCCGCCGCGATCAGGCCCTCGGCGATGCCGCGGGAGATGTCGTCGGGGTAGAGCGAGGTGTCCACGTTCTTGTTCGGGGAGGTGAATCCGCCCTCCTGGACCCAGATCTCCGCCGCCTCCGGCGAGGCGAGCCACTGCAGCAGCGCCATCGTCGCCTCGCTGTCGGTGAAGCCGACGGCCACGTCGCCGCCGCCGACGACCGCCGGGTCGTCGCCCACGGCCGGGAACGGCCAGAAGTTCGCGTCCTCGCCGACGACCGCGTCGGTCTCCGAGCTGATCACGCCAGCCACGAAGTCGCCCTCGTAGACCATCGCCGCGTCGCCGGAGCCGAACACCTTGGTCACCGAGCCGGGGAAGTCGGTCTGCAGCGCCCCGGAGGCCACGAAGCCGTCCTGGCCCCAGATCTCGGCGAGGGTGTTCAGCGCCTCCTCCACGGACGGGTCGGTCCACGGGATCTCGTGCGCGGTGAGCTGGTCGTACTTCTCCGGGCCGGCCTGGGAGAGGTAGACGTTCTCGAACCAGTCGGTCAGCGTCCAGCCGTCGGCCCCGGCCACCGCCCACGGCGTGACGCCGGAGTCGGAGATCGTCTGCGAGGCGCTCACCAGGTCGTCCCAGGTGGCCGGCTCGCTGACACCGGCCGCGTCGATCGCCTCGGTGTCGTACCAGATCGTCGACTTGTTGGCGGCCTTGAACCACACGCCGTAGAGGTCGCCGTCGACGGTGCCCAGGTCCTTCCACACCGGGTCGTAGTTCTCGTCGATCGCCGACTCCACGTCGCTGCTCAGCGGCACGAGCGAGCCGTTGCCGGCGAAGAGGTCGAGCAGCCCCGGCTGCGGGAGCATGGCCACGTCGGGCGGGTTCCCGCCCTCCACCCTGGGGGTGAGCACCGGGGCGATGTCGTCGCCGGTGGAGGTGTACTGGACCGTGGCGCCCGTCTCCTGCTCGAAGGCGTCGAGGACCTTGGTGAAGCTGTCCTGCTCCGCGCCGGTCCAGACCGCCGCGACCTCCAGCTCCTCGCCGCTCAGGTCGGGAAGGTCGACCCCCGACGCCCCGGCCTCGGTGGTCGCGGCCTCCTCGTCCGTCATGGCCGCGCCGTCGTCGCTCGCGGTGCTCTCGGCGCCGGTGTCGTCCGTGGCGGTGTCCGCCGGGGCCTCGGTCCCCGTGTCGCCGCCGCAGGCCGCCAGGCCGAAGATCATCGTGGCCGAGCAGGCCAGGGCCAGGGTCCTCTTCATGATCATGCTCCTCTGCACAGACGCTCGAAGGTGGACACTCCCGACCGTACACCGCCCCAGATCTGGCCCGCGCGGGTCGATGACTGCGGCCCTGCGCCGTCGGCCTCGTCAGCCCTCGACGATCACCAGCCGCCCCGTCGCGCGCGTCATCGCCACGTAGCGGTCGACCGCACCGGCGACCCCGCCGCCGAAGCTGGCGGGCTCCACGAGGACGACCAGGTCGAACTCCAGCCCCTTGACGAGCTCGGGCGTGTGCCGCCCCACCCGGGGGGAGTCGACGGATGGCGCCGGTGCGCCCCCGGACGCGACGACGCACGCCATACCCTCCTCGTGCTCGGCGAGCCACCCGGTGAGCAGGTCGTCAAGCTCGGCCGCCCGCACGCGGGCGACCGGCACGCCCGTGGAGCGGATCGAGACCGGCACATCGGCGTCCGGCAGGGCGGCCCGGATGACCGGCTCCGCCGCGGCCATGACCTCGGCGGGCGTCCGGTAGTTGACCGTCAGCGTCCGCCGCTCGACCCGGTCGACCCCGACCCGCTCCAGCCGTTCCTGCCACGACTCGGTGAAGCCGTGCCTGGCCTGGGCGCGGTCCCCGACGATCGTCAGGCTGCGCGAGGGGCAGCGGGCGAGCACCATCTGCCACTCCGCGTCGGTCAGCTCCTGCGCCTCGTCGACCACGACGTGCAGGAACGGCCCGGCGAGCACGTCCGGGCTCGCGACGGGGACCACGGACCCGCCGACCAGCGCGTCCCGCATGTCGTCCTTGCGCAGCATCGACATCACCTGCATCTCGGAGTCGTCGGCGGCGACGAGGTCGTCCACCATGCCGGCGACCCGTTGACGCTCGGCCTCGACCGCCGCCGCGTGCCGGTGCAGGTCGCGGGCCCGTCCGGCGTCGCCGAGCAGCTGCCCGGCGGCGTCGAGCAGCGGCAGGTCGCAGACCGTCCACGCCCGCGGCTCGTCGCGCTGGAGCAGCTCGACCTGGTCCGCGTCGAGCCACGGCGCGCACCGGCTCAGGAAGGCCGGCACCTCCCACAGGTCCCCCACGAGGTCGGCCGGCTCGAGCAGCGGCCACGCCCGCGCGACGGCGCGCCGCAGGCTGGTGCTGCGCAGCAGCAAGGTCCGCACCGCGTCCACGTGGACCTCCCCGGCGAGGTCGTCGTCACCGCCCTCTGCCCAGGCCTGGTCCTGCTCGGCCTCCATCGCCTCGACGACCCGGTCGGTCAGCACGTCCGCGAGCCCCTCGAGGATCTCCTCGCGCGCCATGTTGTGCGGCGTCGCCGCGTCGCGGGCGTCGAAGGCCTCGGCCCAGTCCCGCGGGCCGACGCTCACCTCGTAGCCCCCTGCGGCAACCGTCGAGACGGTGCCCGGCGGCTCCTCGTAGAGCGCCACGGCGCGCTCGAGCGCACCCACCATCTCGACGCTGCCCTTGAGCCGGGCCACCTCGTCGTCCGGCTCCTCGCCGGCCGCAGCGCCTTCGGACACGAGGTCGCGCACGGTGCAGGTCTGCACGCCCTCCTCGCCCAGGTCGGGCAGCACGTCGGCGACGTAGGACAGGTAGGGCCGGTGCGGGCCGACGAAGAGGACCCCGCCCCGGTGCCGACCGAGCCTCGGGTCGGCGTAGAGCAGGTATGCCGCGCGGTGCAGCGCGACCACGGTCTTGCCGGTGCCCGGTCCGCCGTCGACGACCAGCGCCCCGCGCGACCCGGCGCGGATGATCGCGTCCTGGTCGGCCTGGATCGTGCCGAGCACGTCCCGCATCTTCCCCGACCGGGCACCGCCGAGCGAGGCGACGAAGGCCGACTGCTCGTCCAGCGCCGCGTGGCCGTCCGCCCCCTCGGCGGTGAACACCTCGTCCCAGTAGTCCACCACCCGGCCCCGGTCCCAGCGGTACCGCCGCCGGCTCACCAGGCCCATCGGATCGGCGTGCGTGGCCGCGAAGAACGGCTCGGCCGCCGGCGACCGCCAGTCCACCAGGAGGCGCTCCCCGTCCTCGTCGCCGATCCCGAGCCGGCCGACGTAGACCGTCTCAGGCCCGTCGTCGCCGGCCAGGACCATCCGGCCCAGGCACAGGTCCTGCCCGTAGCGCTCGAGCACCCGGAGCCGGCCGGTGAGCCGGTGCACCTCCTGGTCCCGCTCGAGCGCCACCTGCCCGGAGCCGGCGGGCGCCCGCCGGGCCACCTCCAGCCGTGCCTCCAGCTCGGCCACCGTCGCCGCTAGCCGCTCCGCGACCGCCCGCAGGTGCGCCTCGTCGGCGTCCGTCTGCGCCGGGTCGGCCTTGGCCGGGTGCTGCGCGAGGTCGAAGACGCCTGTCGTCATGGTCGTCGTCACCTGTCGTCCTCCCCACTCGGATCCCCCGGAGGACCCGTCATCTCCCCGAGGAGGAACGAGTGTGCGCCCTCACCCGGGTCTTGCCGCAAGCCCCCCTCCGCGCGATAGGATGGAGCCACAGCAGGGCATGGGGACCCCCGCTCCTGCGGCCCCGATTTTCGCCCCCGACACTCAGCGCATGGGGTCTGCGCCCTCCAGCCACGCCGTCGCCCGCAGCACCCCGAGGTCGTCGAACGGCCGCCCCACCACCTGCACGCCGACCGGCCGACCGTCCTCCGTCGTCCCCGCCGGCACCGTCCCGGCGGGCTGCCCGGTCATGTTCCACGGCATCGTGAAGTTGATGTGCCACATCCCGCGACCCTCGTCGGGGTAGGGCATCGGCTGCTCCGCGGGGAAGGCCGCGCACGGCGCCACCGGCGAGACCATCAGGTCCAGCCCGCCGTCGACGGCCCCGGCCCACGCGGCCACCGTGCGCGCCTGCACCTGCCCGAAGGCGTGGTAGGCGTCCACGACCTGCGTGCCGGACAGCTCGCTCGCGGCGCGCACCCAGTCGGCGACGTAGGGCAGCACCCTGCCCTGCTGCTTCGGGGAGAGCCGCGCGAAGTCCGCCCACGAGCGCGCCTGCCAGAAGCGGTTCACCCCGTCGAGCAGGTCCTGCGTCAGCCAGGGAGCCACCTCGACCACCTCGGCACCGCCGTCGGCGAGCGCCCCGGCGACCCGGCGCGTGGCGGCGACGACCTCGGGCTCGGGCTCCACGCCATACCCCGCGGTCGTCCAGACCCCCACCCGCAGCCCGCGGACCTCGGTCCCCAGGTCCTCCCAGTCCGTGGGCTCGGCCGGCAGGCTCGTCCAGTCGACCGGGTCGGGCCCGGCCAGCACCGACATCAGGAGCGCGCAGTCCCGCGCGGTGCGGGCCATCGGTCCGGCGGCCCGGCCGAGGTATGGGGCGTGCAACGGCACCCGCCCCGCGCTCGGCTTGAGCGTCGCGAGCCCGAGCCACGTGCCGGGCAGCCGGATCGACCCCCCGATGTCGGTGCCCACCGCCAGCGGGGCGTAGCCCGCGGCGACCGAGGCCCCCGCGCCCGAGCTCGAGCCTCCGGTGGTCCAGCGCGGGTCGAGCGGGGACCGGGTGACGCCGTGCAGGCTCGAGACGCCGGAGGAGAGCATGCCCCAGTCCGGCATGACCGTGGAGCCGAGCACCACCAGGCCACCCTCCCGCACGCGCCGGGCCACGGGGGAGTCCACGTCGGGGACGACCGCCTCGACGCCGGCGGTCCCGGAGGGCATCGGGACGCCGGCGCGGGCGAGGTTCTCCTTGAGGGTGACCGGGACGCCGTCCAGCGGCCCGAGCGGTCGGCCCTCGTCCCAGCGCCGCGCCGCCTCCTGCGCGCGGGCGAGCACCTCGTCGGGGTCGTCGCGGACCCACATCGCGTTGATCTCGGGCTCGCGCTGCGCGATCCGCTCCAGCGCCGCGGCTGCCACGTCGACCGGCGAGAGCCTGCCGTCGGCGTAGCCCCCCGCCAGCTCGTGCGCCCCGAGCGTGTCCGGGGCGTCCACCGTGCTGCTCACTGGCTCTGCCGGGGATCGTCCATGCCGTGCTGCATCCCCCACCGGACCGCCTGGGAACGGGTGGTGACGCCCATCTTGAGGTAGGCCGACCGGATGTAGGTCTTGACGGTGTTCATCGACAGGTAGGCCCGCTCGGTGATGTCCTGGTTAGACAGGCCCTGGGTGATGAACGCGACCACCTCTGCCTCGCGCGGCGACAGCTGGTGGTCCATCCCCGGCCAGCGCCCCGGTGGCCGGGCCACGCGGCCCTGTCGAGCGACTCGTCCGCGTCCTGCGCGTCGCCGCGCACCACCACGCCTCGCTCCCCCGCAGCCACCCGCTCGACCGTGGCGACGACCTCCTCGGCGGACCTCGCCTTGTCCACGTAGGCGGCGAAGCCCGCCCGGAAGGCGCCCTCGACCAGCGCCGGCTCCAGCGCCCACGTGTAGTGCACCACCCGCGAGGCCGCGTCCCGCGACAGGATCTCCTCCAGCACCTCCTCCTCGGGCTGCGGCCCGGCGAAGGCGTCGTAGAGGACGACGTCGACCGGTCCGGCCGGAGGACTGCTCACGCCGACCTCCACCACCCGCACCCGGTCCGCAAAGGGCTCCAGCATGAGCGTCAGCCCGGCGACGACGACCGGGTAGTCGTTGACGATCCCTACGGTCACGGGACTCATAAGCCGGATTTTACCGAGTGCCGCCCGTCGTTTGGGCGCGCTCATGGCCGGTCGTCGACCTAGCGTGAGCAGATGCGAGCACTCACCTGGCAGGGCATCGGGGAGGTCGAGGTCCAGGACGTCCCGGACCCCCGGATCGAGCGCCCCACGGACGCGCTCGTGCGGGTCACCTCCACCGCGATCTGCGGCTCCGACCTGCACCTCTACAACGTCCTGGCCGCCTACCTGGAGCCCGGCGACGTCCTCGGCCACGAGTTCATGGGCGTCGTGGAGGAGGTGGGACCCGCGGTCGGGCGGCTGGCGGTGGGGGACCGGGTCGTCGTGCCGTTCACGATCAGCTGCGGGCGCTGCTGGATGTGCGAGCGCCAGCTCCACTCGCAGTGCGAGACGACGCAGAACCGTGAGCACGGCAAGGGCGCCAGCCTCTACGGCTACACCAGCCTCTACGGCTCCGTCCCGGGCGGCCAGGCCGAGCTGGTCCGGGTCCCGCACGCCGACTTCGGGCCGGTGAGGATCACCCACGACCACCCGGACGAGCGCTTCCTCTACCTCTCCGACATCCTCCCCACCGCCTGGCAGGGCGTCGTGTATGCCGACGTGCCGCCGGGCGGGACCCTCGCGGTCCTCGGTCTGGGGCCGGTCGGGCAGCTGGCCCTGCGGGTCGCCAGGCACCTCGGCGTCGGCCGGGTGATCGGCGTCGAGCGGGTGCCGGAGCGGATCGCGAGGGCGCGGGAGCAGGGCTTCGAGGTCCTCGACCAGTCCCTGGTCGACGATGTGGCCGAGGAGCTGCGCTCGGTGACCGGCGGGCGCGGGCCGGACGCCGTGCTCGACGCGGTCGGCATGGAGGCCCACGGCAGCCCGGTCCTCGGTGCGGCCGTCGCCGCCGCCAAGCGGCTGCCCAAGCCGTTGGCGCGCAGGGCGATCGAGACCGCCGGCGTGGACCGGCTCGCTGCACTCCATACCGCGATCGATGCGGTGCGCCGGGGCGGCACGGTGTCGGTCAGCGGCGTCTACGGCGGCATGGCCGACCCGATGCCGATGATGCAGCTCTTCGACAAGCAGGTCCAGCTGCGGATGGGGCAGTGCAACGTGCCCCGCTGGACCGGTGAGCTCTACGACCTGGTCAGCGGCGACGAGGACGTCCTCGGTCTCGAGGGCCTCGCCACCCACCGGGTGCAGCTGAAGACGGCCCCCGAGATGTACCGCACCTTCAACGACAAGGCCGACGGCTGCCTCAAGGTCGTCCTGCGGCCCTGACCCACCACCCCGACCGGCGACACGCTCGGTCCGCCCGTCCCCACGCGACCGGCCGTCCCCACCCCGACCGGCGACACGCTCGGTCCGCCCGTGCTCACGCGACCGGCCTGACCTACCACCCCGACCGGCGACACGCTCGGTACGCCCGTCCTCATGCGACCGGCGACACGCTCGGTACGCGCGCCAACCATTAGCTGGCCGCCGGACCCGGCCTCGTGGCTGGCCCGCGCTCGTTGAGTCGCGCCGCCGCCCGGCGGCCGAGCGTCGTCAGCGCGCGCACCACCGAGGAGTCGAGGGCGCGTGCGGCCTGCCGTCCCTCGACGGTGGCTGAGTCGTCGGGCCGCCCGGGCGCGTCCGGCAGCAGCCGGGACACGAGTCCCATGACCCGCACCGTGGTGGCGGGCATCAGGCCGTGCACCCGCATGCCGAGCGATGCGAGCGGCGTGATCACCACGGTGGTCCGGCCGGCGAGCACCCCGTCGACCATGCGTCGGGCCGCCCTCTCGGCGTCGGCGGACAGCAGCGGCATGGAGGCCGCCGGCCCGAACCAGGCGAACTCTGCCGCGCGGTCGCCCGTGAACAGCGCACGCTCGTGCGAGCCGGTGCGCATCAGGCCGGGCACGATCGTGGTGGCGGTCACACCGCTGCCGGCGAGCTCGGCCGACAGACCTTCGCTGAAGCCGACGGCGCCGAACTTGGCGGTGACGTAGGGCAGCAGGTGCGGTGGCGCGACCTTGCCCCCGATGCTCGTCACCGTCCCGATCCGACCATGACCGCGCTCCCGCATGCCGGGCAGCACCGCCCAGGCGAGCCGCACCGGGCCCATCAGCATCGTGGCGACGGCCTCCTCGAAGTGCTCCACCGTCATCGTCTCGGCCGGGCCGACCTGGATGGTCCCCGCGACCGAGATAAGGACCTCGACCGGGCCCAGGTCCCGCTCGACGTCGGCGACGAGGCGCTCGACGGCGTCCTGGTCGCCGACGTCGCACACGTACCCCCGCACCCGCGGCGCCTCCGAAGGTGCACCACCGTCGAGGCCCGCAGCGTCGGGTGCGCCACGCCGGAGCATCTCCACGGCGCGCTCCAGGTCGCCCTCGGTCCGGGCGCACACGGCGACGTCGTGGTCGCGCCGGATGAGCTCGCGGGCGACGAGCAGGCCGAGGCCGCGCGATGCGCCGGCGACGAGGGCGACGGGACGGGACGGCTGGACTGTCTGCATGCTCCTGACGCTAGGTCCGTGCGGCAGCGTCCGCGCACCGAACGTGTCGCCGGTCGGGGGAGGGAGCGCACCGAACGTGTCGCCGGTCGGGGGAGGGGGCGGGCCGAGCGTGTCGCCGGTCGGGGGGAGGAGGGCGGCCCCAGGGTTCCTCGCCCCGCCGCGGGTCGGGACCTGCTCCGGCGAGGCTAGTGCAGCCCGGCGCCCGCCTCCTCGGCCGCCCGTTCCAGCCACCGGACGTCCACGACGAAGGACACCGTCACCAGCAGCACGGCGATCCCGACCGCCACCCGCACCGCCCCGTCCGGCCACCCCGGTGCGCACGCGACCACGAGGGTGCCGGTGAGCAGGCCGCCCAGCCACCGGCGCCGCAGGCTGTGCGGGAGCGGCCGCCGCCACGCCGGACGCCGGACCTGGACGAGCGCGAAGACCGGGAAGAGCAGGCCGCCGGCCAGCGCCCAGGGCGCGACGGGCGCCACCGCCAGCGACAGGACGAGCACCAGGACGCCGTCCACCGCGGAGTCCAGCGCCGCCCCGCGGTCGGTGACCGTGGAGGTGCGGCGTGCGACATACCCGTCCAGGGCGTCGGTCACCCAGGCGAGCGTGCCCAGCCCGGCGACCCACCACCCGCGCGCGTCGGCGCCGGCCACGAGGGAGGCCACGACCAGGCCGGCCGCGAGGAGCACCGGCACCCCGCGCGCGAGCGTGACGACGTCCCCCGGGGTCGGGCGCGCCCACGTCGCCGAGGTCGTCGGGGGCCGGTCCACGCTGGTCACGGTAGAGGTACGGACGGACCCCCGCCCGCGGACTGCGACACCCGCCGGCCGCTCCGGGCGGCGCCGACGGGGGCCGCGGGACAGAATTGGGCGCATGCGCGCCCGTGCCTACTGGACCGTCGCCCCTGGCCGGGGCGAGATCAGGGACGAGCAGCTGGCCGACCCCGGTCCCGGCGAGGTGCTCGTGCGCGCCACCGCGTCGGGGGTCAGCCGCGGCAGCGAGCTGCTCGTCCACCGCGGCGGTGTCCCGGCGTCGGTCGCCGACCGGATGCGGGCACCGTTCCAGGTCGGCGAGCTGCCCGGGCCGGTCAAGTACGGCTACCTCTCGGTCGGGGTCGTCGAGGCCGGCGCGCCGGACTGGGTCGGCCGCCGCGTCTTCTGCCTGCATCCCCACCAGGACCGGTATGTCGTGCCGCTCACGGCGGTCACCCCGCTGCCCGACGACGTCCCCGACCAGCGCGCCGTGCTGCTCGGCACGCTGGAGACGGCGGTCAACGCCCTCTGGGACGGGCGGCCCCTCTACGGCGACCGGGTCGCGGTCGTGGGCGGCGGCATGGTCGGCGCCAGCGTGGCCGCGCTGCTCGCCCGGACGCCCCTGGAGCGCCTCGAGGTGGTCGAGCCCGACGAGGGACGCGGCCGCGTCGTCGAGGCGCTCGGCGCCCGGTGGGTCCGGCCCAGGGAGGCCACCCCGGGCTGCGACGTGGTCTTCCACTGCTCCGCCAGCGAGGACGGGCTGCGCCTGGCGCTCTCCCTGCTCGGCGACGAGGCGGAGGTGGTCGAGCTGTCCTGGTACGGCGACCGCCCCGTCACCCTCGACCTCGGCGGTGACTTCCACGCCCGCCGGCTGAGCGTCCGGGCCAGCCAGGTCAGCCGCGTCAGCCCGCACCGGGCCGCCCGCCGCGACCACGCCGGCCGGATGCGGGTCGCGCTGCGGGCGGCCGCCGACCCCGCCCTGGACCACCTGCTCGCCGGCCCCACGCCGTTCGAGGAGCTGCCCCGGCTGATGGCCGACCTCGCCGACGGCGCCCCGGGGCTGTGCCACGTGGTGAGCTACCCGCGCGCGGCGGGAGACCGCATACCGACGACGACGGAGGAGGACCATGCACACGCTG
>QEUR01000081.1 GCA_003577095.1 Acidobacteriota bacterium | reverse complement strand
GCTGGTTCCCCTCAGGAACCAGTGTCTTGGTTGGTTCCGGGCAGGAACCAGTGTCACCTCCTGCCAGCCCCTCCATGCCTGCGCGGTCCCGCCCGGCGCGGCTGCCACACTGGTGCCCGTGCGCGACCCTCTGCTGATCACCTCGCCCGCCAACCCGCGGCTCAAGGCGCTCTCGGCACTGCGGCGGCGGCGCACCCGCGAGCAGGAGGGGCGCACGCTCGTCGAGGGGTATGACGAGCTGGGCCTCGCCCTGGACGCCGGGGTCGTGCCCTCGGCCCTGTTCTACTGCCCCGAGCTGATGGGCGAGCAGGCCCGCGCCGACGACCTGGTGGGACGGGTCGGGCGGCTGGGCACCGAGCTGGTCCAGCTGTCGCGGGCCGCCTTCGAGAAGGCGGCCTACCGGGAGGGACCGGACGGCTTCCTCGCCGTCGTCGCCACGATCGAGCGCCGCTGCGCCGACCTCGACCTGCCCGCCGACCCGCTCGTCCTGGTCTGCCAGGGCGTGGAGAAGCCGGGCAACCTCGGCGCCATGCTGCGCACCGCCGACGCCGCGGGCGTCGACGCGGTGGTCGCCGCCGACCCGGTCACCGACTGGGGCAACCCCAACACCGTGCGCGCCTCCAAGGGCACCGTCTTCTCGGTCCCGGTGGCCAGCGACAGCACGCAGGTCACCCTGGACTGGCTCAGGGCGCACGGCATACCGCTCGTGGCGGCGACCCCCGACACGGAGACGGAGCACACGCAGGTGGACTACCGCGGGCCGGTGGCGGTCGCGGTGGGCACCGAGAAGGAGGGCCTGACGCCCGAGGTGCTCGAGGCGGCCGACCACAGGGTCCGGATCCCGATGGTCGGCCGGGCCAACTCCCTCAACGTGGCGACGTCGGCGGCGATCATCGTCTACGAGGCCGTGCGGCAGCGGTCCGCCCAGGGCGGCTGACGGACCCCGGGGGTGGTTTCAGCACCGGCGGGAGCGTGTGCCACGATGACCGCTATGCGTATCGACCACGTGAGCTACGCCGCCGGACCCGAGGGTCTGCAGGCGACTGCCGGGCGCCTTGGGGAGCAGCTCGGCGTGACCCCGGTGGACGGCGGGGTCCACCCCCGGTTCGGCACCCGCAACATCATCCTTCCCCTGGAGGAGGGGCGCTACCTGGAGGTCGTGGAGGCGCTGGACCACCCGGCCTCGGACAAGGCGCCCTTCGGGCAGGCGGTCAAGGCCCGTTCCGCCCGCGGCGGCGGCTGGATGGCGTGGGTCGTCGAGGTCGACGACCTGGCCCCGGTCGAGGAGCGGCTCGGCCGTGCGGCCGTCGACGGCAACCGGCACACCCCGCAGGGCGTGGAGCTGGAGTGGAAGCAGATCGGGGTCAAGAACGTCATCGACCACGGCAACCTGCCGTTCTTCATCAAGTGGACCTCCCCCCGGGACGCGCACCCCTCCCAGCTCGGGCAGAGCCGGGCACGCCTCAGCGGGCTGACCATCGGCGGCGAGGCCCCCGTCGTGCGCGCCTGGCTCGGCATCGGCGACCAGCCCGAGGGCGAGTTCGAGAGCAACGTGGAGTTCGGCTTCGTCGAGGACGACGACCCGGTGCTCTTCGACGTGACCTTCGAGACGCCGGAGGGTGCGGTCACGATCTGAGGGCAGGACGCCCAGGACCCGGAGAGGCCCCCGCACCGGACGGTGCGGGGGCCTCCTCGCTGGCCGGCCGTCAGGCTGGCCGGTCCGTCCGGCTCAGCGCCGCCCGTAGCCCTTCAGCCGCAGGCTGTTGAGCACGACCAGCACGCTCGACATGGCCATCGCGCCGCCGGCGATCATCGGCGTGAGCATCCCGAACGCGGCCAGCGGGATCGCCAGGGTGTTGTAGCCGAACGCCCAGACCAGGTTCTCCTTGATGATCCGCAGCGTCCTGCGGGACAGCCCGATCGCGTCGGCCACGGCCTCGACGTCGGAGCGCATCAGCACGATGTCGGCGGACTCGGCGGCCACGTCGGTGCCGCTGCCCATCGCCATCCCCAGGTCGGCCTGGGCCAGCGCCGCGGCGTCGTTGACGCCGTCGCCGACCATCGCCACGACCCTGCCCTGCTCCTGGAGCGCCCGGACCCGGGCGAACTTGTCCTGCGGCAGCACCCCGGCCTCGACGTTGGCGGGCTCGATCCCGACCTCCTCGGCGACCCGCCGGGCCGTGTGCTCGTTGTCGCCGGTCAGCAGGTGCGGCGTGAGGCCGAGGCCGCGCAGCCGCGCCACGGCGGCGGCGCTGTTGTCCCGCGGGGTGTCGGCCACCGTGATGGCGGCGCGGGCGGTGCCGTCCCAGCCGACGAGCACGGTCGTGCCCCGGCCGGCGTCGAGCTCGGCGCGCAGCTCGGCCGGGACCTC
This sequence comes from Acidobacteriota bacterium, assembly GCA_003577095.1. Classification (GTDB taxonomy): domain Bacteria; phylum Actinomycetota; class Actinomycetes; order Actinomycetales; family Dermatophilaceae; genus Ornithinicoccus. The sequence goes on along the minus strand of QEUR01000081.1, from coordinate 8,395 downwards.
GTCGAACAGGTCGGCCTTGCCGACAGTGACCTCGACGTCCTTGATCGTCGCGCGGGCGCCCTGGCCCGGGAGGTTGGTGAAGCCGGAGATCTCGCCGGGCTCGACGCCGCGCTCGCGGGCGCCCTCGACGACGGCCCGGGCGACGGGGTGCTCGCTGCCGGTCTCGACCGACGCGGCGGCCTTGAGGGCCGCCTCCTCCGGCAGGGCCCCTGCCGTCAGCACGTGGGTGAGCACCGGCTCGCCGGTGGTGACCGTGCCGGTCTTGTCGAGCACGACGGTGTCGACGCGGCGGGTCGACTCCAGGATCTGCGGGCCCTTGATGAGGATGCCCAGCTCGGCGCCGCGGCCGGTGCCGGTGAGCAGGGCCGTCGGGGTGGCCAGGCCGAGCGCGCAGGGGCAGGCGATGATGAGCACCGCCACGGCGGGGGCGAGCGCCTCGGACATGCTGTGCCCGGTCACCAGCCAGAGCACGAAGGTCACCAGGGCGACGACGAGCACGGCCGGGACGAAGACCGCGGAGATCCGGTCGGCGAGCCGCTGCACCGGGGCCTTGCCGGTCTGCGCCTGCTCGACCAGCCGGGTGATGCGGGACAGGGTCGTCTCGCTGCCGACCCGGGTGGCCTCCACGACCAGCCGGCCGTGCCCGTTGACCGTGGCGCCGGTGACCTCGTCCCCGGCGGAGACCTCGACCGGCATCGACTCGCCGGTGACCATGCTGGCGTCGATGCTGCTGGCGCCGTCGACGACGACGCCGTCGGTGGCGACCTTCTCGCCCGGGCGCACGACGAACCGCATACCGTGCTCGAGGTGCTCGACCGGGACCCGCTCCTCGGTCCACGCGCCGGTGGTGGGCTCGTGCCGCAGCACGGCCACGTCCTTGGCGCCCAGCTCCATGAGCGAGGTGAGCGCCGACCGGCCCTGCTCCTTGGCGCGCGCCTCGATGTAGCGGCCCACGAGCAGGAAGGCGGTGACGACCGCGACCGTCTCGAAGTACATGTCGTGGGTGAAGCCGGTGAACAGGGCCACGACCGACCACCCCATCGCCGCGGTCGTGCCGACCGAGACGAGGGTGTCCATCGTGGAGGACAGGTGGCGGGCGTTGACCAGCGCCGCACGGTGGAACGGCCACGCCGCCCACAGGTAGACCGGGACGGTCAGCACGAACTGCAGCCACATGCCCGTCGTGCCCAGCGCGTCGGCGACCGGCGGCACCATGTGCAGGACCACGATCACCGCGGCGAGGGCGCTGGCGACGATCATCCGCAGCCGCAGCGAGCCGCGGCTGACCACGTCGTGGGTCATCGCGGGCGCGCGGCTGCCGCGGTCCTCCTCCAGGGGCGTGGCCCCGTAGCCGGTCTTCTCGACCGCGGCCACGATGTCGGCGACCGACAGCGCGGAGGGGAAGCGGACGCTCGCCTTCTCGGTGGCCAGGTTGACGCTGGCCTCGACCCCGTCGAGCTTGTTCAGCTTGCGCTCGATGCGCGCCGAGCACGAGGCGCACGTCATCCCGGTGATGGCCAGGTCCACGTGTTTCGTGGGCGTGCTGGCGCCGGTCTCGCTGGTGCTCCTGGTCGTGGTGCTCATGGCTCCTGGGTCCTGGGGGAGAGGTGTGTGTGGTGCAGGTGGATCGCGGGCGCCAGGCAGCCGGACCGGGCGCCCGCGACGGCGGGTCAGACGGTCGTGGTGTAGCCGGCCTCGACCACGGCGGCCCGGGCGGCCTCCAGGTCGAGCGGGCCCTCGGAGTCGACGAGGACCTGGCTGTCGCCGCCCTTGACCAGCTCGGGGACGCGGACGTCCCGGACGCCGGCGACCTCCTTGAGCTCCTCGGTGACGGAGGCGACGCAGTGGCCGCAGGTCATGCCGTTGACGATGAGGGTGGTGGTCTCCATGAGGTGCTTTCCTCCAGTGGTGGTGGTGTCGCCGTCCAGACGGCGCTGCTGGCTGCCGGGCGTTAGCTGCGCACGAGCCGGGCGATCGCGTCGGCCGCCTCGCGGACCTTCGCCTCACCCGCCTCGTCGGACTCCTTGGCGGCATCGACGACGCAGTGACCGATGTGGTCCTCCAGGAGCCCCAGGCTGACCGCCTGGAGCGCCTTGGTGACCGCGCTCACCTGCGTGAGGATGTCGATGCAGTAGGTGTCCTCCTCGACCATGCGCTCGATGCCGCGGACCTGGCCCTCGATGCGGCGCAGCCTCTTGAGGTAAGCGTCCTTGGACCCGGTGTACCCGTTCACAGCCATGACACCAGCATACCCCCATGGGGTATATGGTCAAAGTCGGGCCGGGCCGCGCCCCGCGGCTCAGGGCACGAACTCGCAGAAGCTCTCGTAGTGGTCCTCGGTGTAGTACCAGACCTCCGGGTCGGTCGTCCCGCCGCCGGTGACGATGCGCCGCGCTCCGCGGTGGTCGAGGCCCGGCGTCGCGACGGTGTACTCCCGGTAGTAGCCGCGCGCCTCCTGCGGAAGGTACCACTCGTAGTTGCCGAAGGTCGACCCGTCCTTGCCGGGGAACTCGAACGGCCCGCCCGCCTCGACGTCCTCGGCGACCTCCTCCAGCTCCGGCGGCAGCACCTCGTCGCGGCAGGCGTCGATGCCGTCCCAGTCGCGCGTGTCGGTGCCGGCCGGTCCGTCCGGCTCCTGCGTCTCCTCCGAATGCGTCTCCTCCCGGTATGCCGTCTCCTCCGGCCCCTCCTGGCCGGCACCCTGCTGGACGGCCTGGGTCGGGGAGGGTGAGGGCGTGCCGGCGCTGCTCCCGCCGTCGTCGGCGAGGGTCCGCGCGACCAGCCAGAGGACGACGGCGGCGCACAGGACGAGCAGGCCCAGCCGGACCGGGCGGGAGAGGCTCACGCGCCGTCCTCCCCGGTCCCCGGCCGCCAGTCCGGCCCGGGCGGTGGCGAGCCCAGGTGCGCCTCGCCGAGCGCCACGACGGTCAGGTCGTCGGCGTCGTCCAGCAGCTCGCCCAGGATCCACCAGGCCCGGCCGTCCTCACCGGCCAGCCGCCCGGCGTCCTCCCACAGCAGGGCGACCCCGTCGGTGCCCCAGATCTGCGCCAGGTCGCGCAGGGTGTCGGCCATCGCGTCGAGGTTGGTCGCGGCGTTGCCGGGCAGGCGCAGGGCCCGCGCCAGCTCCGCCTGGGCCGGCCGCAGACCGGGGTCCGCGGGCGTGACCGCGTGCGCGACCGCATACCCCTGGGCCTGCAGGTGCGCCCGGACCGGGGCGAGCTGGTCGGCGGGCAGGAGGTGCACCTCAGCTCCCCAGGTGGTCGACGAGCGAGGCGGCGAGACCGGTGTAGGTGGCCGGGGTGAGCGCGACGAGGCGCTCCTCCTCCTGGGGCGGCAGGCCCAGCCCGCGGACGAACTCGACCAGCTCGGCCTGTCCGATGCGGCGGCCGCGGGTGAGCTCCTTGAGCCGCTCGTAGGGGTTGGTCATGCCCTCGACCCCGCGGGCGGCGAGGGCGCGCATGACCGACTGGATCGGCTCGGCGAGGACCTCCCAGTTGGCCTCGAGGTCCCGGGCCATGGCCTCGGGGACCGCGTCGAGCCCGGCGAGGCCGCGGCCGACGTTGTCGACGGCGAGGAGGCCGTGGCCGAGGGCGGTGCCGATGTTGCGCTGCATCGAGGAGTCGGTGAGGTCGCGCTGCAGCCGGCTGGTCACCAGGGTGGTGGCGAGCACGTCGAGGAGGGCGTTGGAGACCTCGAGGTTGGCCTCGGCGTTCTCGAAGCGGATCGGGTTGACCTTGTGCGGCATGGTGCTGGAGCCGACGGTGCCCTGCCCGCGGACCTGGGCGAAGTAGCCCATCGAGATGTAAGTCCAGACGTCGGTGCACAGGTTGTGCAGCACCCGGTTGAAGCGCGCCACGTCGCCGTAGAGCTCGGCCTGCCAGTCGTGGCTCTCGATCTGCGTGGTCAGCGGGTTCCAGGTCAGGCCCAGGCCCTCGACGAAGGACCGGCTGACCTGCTGCCAGTCGACGCCGGGCACCGCCTCGACGTGCGCGCCGTAGGTGCCGGTGGCTCCGTTGAGCTTGGCGAGGTATGTCGTGCCGCTCACCCGCTCCAGCTGCCTGGTCAGGCGCCAGGCGAGCACGGCGAGCTCCTTGCCCATGGTGGTCGGGGTCGCCGGCTGGCCGTGCGTGTGGGCGAGGAGGGGGACGTCGGCCAGGTCGCGCGCCATGGTGGAGAGCTGGTCGACGAGCGCCTGGGCGCGGGGCAGCCAGACCTGGGTGACGGCGCCCTGGACCATGAGCGCGTAGGAGGTGTTGTTGACGTCCTCGCTGGTGCAGGCGAAGTGGACCAGCTCGCCCAGGGCCACGGCCCGGTCCGGGCCGACGACCTCGACGAGCCGGCGGCGCAGGTAGTACTCGATCGCCTTGACGTCGTGGACCGTCTCGGCCTCGATGTCCTTGAGCTCGGCGATCGCGGCGGCGTCGAAGTCGATGACGAGGGCGCGCAGCGCGGCCTGCTCGCCCTCGGAGAGGTGGTCGGCGCCCGGGACCACGTCGTGTCCGGTGAGGTGGATCAGCCACTCCACCTCGACGTGCAGCCGGGCGCGGTTGAGCGCGGCCTCGGAGAGGTGGTCCACGAGCGGGGCGACCGCGGCGCGGTAGCGCCCGTCGAGGGCGCCGAGCGCGATCGCGGGCTCGAGGTCGGCCAGGGGCGTGCGGGCGGCGGGCAGCGGCATGGTGACCATCCTCCCACCCCGGCTGGACGGTGCCGTCCGGTCCTTCGACGTGCGCCGGGCGGGCCGGTCGGGGAGCGTGGAGGCATGCGCATGACGACCTTGCTCCGGACCTCGGCGGCCGTGGCCGCCACCGCGGTGGCCGGCGCCGTGGCCACCGACCCCGACAGCCTCTGGTACCGCACCCTGCGCAAGCCCGACTGGCAGCCGCCAGGACCGGCCTTCCCCGCGGTGTGGACGCCGCTCTACGCGGACATCGCGGTGACCTCCGCCGTCGCGCTCGACCGGCTCGAGGCGGCCGGCAGGCACGGTGAGCGGGCGGCATACCGGCGGGCGCTGGCGGTGAACCTGGCGCTCAACGCGGGATGGAGCTGGCTCTTCTGGCGCAGCCGCAGGCCGTGGCTGGCGGCCGCCGAGTGCGCGGTCCTCGCGGTCAGCTCCGCCGACCTCGTCCGGCGCACCTCCCGGGCCAGCCGGGGTGCGGGGCTGGCCCTGGCGCCGTACGCGGCGTGGTGCGCCTTCGCCACGGCGCTGTCAACCACCATCGCGGTGAAGAACCGCCGGTCCCTATGGTGAGGCTGAGAGCACCTGTCCCGTCGTCGAGAAGGAGATCCTGAGCATGAGCTTCAACGTCTACCTGTCCGGTGAGATCCACACCGACTGGCGCGAGCAGATCCAGCGCGGCGCCGAGACCGCAGGGCTGGACGTCGTCTTCACCGCGCCGGTGACCGACCACCCGGCGAGCGACGCCGCCGGCGACCACCTGGGGGAGACCTCCGGCCAGTTCTGGCGCGACCACCAGTCCGCCAAGGTCAACGCCATCCGCACCCGCACCCTGATCAAGCAGGCTGACCTGGTCGTGGTGCGCTTCGGGGACCAGTACAAGCAGTGGAACGCCGCCTTCGACGCCGGCTACTGCGCGGCCCTCGGCAAGCCCTACATCACGCTCCACGACGCCGACATCGTCCACCCGCTCAAGGAGGTCGACGCCGAGGCCCAGGCCTGGTGCACGACCCCCGACCAGGTGGTGCAGACCCTGGCCTACGTGCTCAGGGACTGACCCACCACCCCGACCGGCGCCACGCTCGGCCCGGTCGCACCCCACGACCGGCGACACGCTCGGCCCGGGCCCGCCCCCCGACCGGCGACACGTTCGGCCCGGGCGCACCCCCGACCGGCGACACGTTCGGTCCAACCGGCGGGAGGAGGACCGGCTCAGCGGTCGGGGTCCACCTCGTCGGCCTTGATGTGGTCGTCGGTGACCCGGTCGCGGTGCTCGCGCGCGATCCGCGTCGCCTCGTCGGCGTCGGCGCGCAGCCGGGCCGCCTTGGCCTCCGCGTCGTTCGCCCGCTCCTGCAGCTCGCGGGCGCGGTCCTCCGCGCCGGCGGCGTAGGTCTCCCCGCCCGCGGCGCGCTGGCGCAGCGTGGCGGCCTCCTGACGGGCCTCCTCCATCCTGCGGCGGCGCTGCACGGCCATCACCGCCGCGACGATGATCGCCACGACGACGATCGCGACGATCAGCCAGACGATCCAGGTGTTGTCACCCACGGGTCCTCCTCGGGTCGGCCTCGGGGTCGGTCAGCACCAACCTAGGCCCCGGAGGCGAGGCTCTCCACCCGACGGCTCCCGCGCTCGGCGAGGTCGACCACGTCCCAGCCGGCGAGGTCGGTCGCGCGATGGCTGACGAGGACGTGGCTGCGTCCTGCGGCGGGGTCGGCTGCCAGCATCCCGCCCAGGGCGCGCTCGGCCGTGACGTCGTCGAGGTGGGCCGCCGGCTCGTCGAGGAGCACGACCGGCCGCCGTGAGAGCACGGCCCGGGCCAGGGACAGCCGGGCGCGCTCGCCGCCGGAGAGGCCGGTGAGCAGGGTGTCCAGGCCCTGGGGGAGGGTGGCGTACCAGTGGCCGAGGTCCACCGTGCCCAGCGCGTCCAGGATCTCCTCGTCGCTCGCGTCCGGCCGCGCCAGCAGCAGGTTGGCGCGGACGCTGCCGGCGAAGGCGTGCGGCTCGTCGTCGACGACGGCGATGCGGGCGCGCAGGGCGTCGAGGTCCAGGGTGGTCGCGTCGTCGCCGTCCACCCGGTAGGTGCCGCCGGCCGGGTCCAGGTGGCGGGCCAGCACCGCGAGGGCCGTCGACTTGCCGACGCCGTTGGGGCCGGTGAGCGCGACCCTGCTGCCGGGCGGCAGCTCGAGGTCCAGCGGGGCCAGGTCGAGGGTGGCCGGGCCGCGGGGTGCCGGGTCTGCGGTGGCAGGGTCGAGCCGGTCCGGCGTGGTCGGCGTCCAGGAGGCGCTGACCCCGTCGAGGGTGAGCTCCGGGACGGTGGTGTCCGCAGGCGTCCCGCTGCCCTCGCCACGTACCGCCGGACGCTGCCCGAGCACCGCATCGAGCCGGGCCGCCGCCGCACGGGCGCGTGCGCGAGCCCCGGCGACGGTCGGGACGTCAGCCCACGCGTCGGCCAGGGCCATCGGCACCAGGGCGACGAGAGCGGCGTACGGGCCGGAGAGCAAGCCTGCCCCGTGCGCCTGCCAGGCGAGGACGGCCACCGTCGCGGTGGTGGCCGCCAGCACGGTCCACGTGAGCGTGATGAGCGCGGCCCTGGCGCGGATAAGCCTGCCCTCGGCCGCGAGCTGCTCCCGCTCGGCCGCCGCCACGTCTGCCAGCAGCCGGTCGTGGTCGGCGTCCAGGCCGGTGACCGCCTGCACCGCCAGGAGCCGTCCGGTGAGCGAGGTGACGAGGTGCTGCACCCGGCCACGGGCCTCGACCGCGTCCTGCTGGGCGCCGCGCTCCACCGCGTAGCCGGCGGCGGCCAGCGCTCCGAGCGCCATGGCACCCACGAGCACGGCCGTCCCGGCGGCCGGCAGGTGCCACCACGCGAGGACGGCCCCGACCAGGGTGGCCAGGGCGGTGGACCACGCGGGGACCGTTACGCGCACCTGCTCGTCCACGACGTCGTCGAGGTCGCGCACGACCGTGGTCAGCACCTCACCTCGGCTGCGCCGGCCGAGCCGCGCCGGGGTCAGGGGCACGAGCCGGGCGAAGACGTCCGCCCGCCGCTCGGCGAGGTCCGCCAGAGCCACGTCGTGGGAGACGACGCGCTCGGCGTAGCGGAAGACCGGCCGGAACAGCCCGAACGCCCGCACCCCGACGATCGCGACCATGAGCGTGAGAACGACCGGCATCGTCGAGGCCTGCACGATGAGCCAGCCCGAGGTCGCGGTGAGCGCCACGCCGCAGGCGACCGACGCACCGCCGAGCAGGCAGGCCAGCGCCAGGCCGCGCCGGCCGCGCGGTGCCCGCAGCAGTGGCGGGACCTGGGCCGCGGGCGGTGCGTCCGGCTCGTATGCCGTGTCACGCCCGTATGCCGGCGTACCGCCGTGACACGGGTGCGCCGACCCCTCGGCGGGCCTCGGCGCCGTCATCTCCCACCGGTCGTCGGCCAGCGCCGCCAGGAACGGGTCGTGCGTGACGACGACCACCCGACGGGCCCGGGCGAGGTCGACGATGACCTCGTGCAGCACGGGCACGGAGGCGGCGGCGACGTTGGCGGTGGGCTCGTCCAGCAGCACCAGCGGCGCGTCGCTGAGCACCGCGCGGGCCAGCGCCAGCCGCGCCCGCTGCCCGGCGGACAGCCCGAAGCCGTCGTCCCCCAGCACCGTCTCCAGCCCCTCGCGCGCGGCCAGCGCCGGCCAGAGGCCCACCCGCCGCAGCGCCGACACCATGGCCTGC
>QEUR01000080.1 GCA_003577095.1 Acidobacteriota bacterium | reverse complement strand
GGCGGCCGCGGCGGACGCTCGCCGCCGCCACCGCTGCCCCGGCCGCCTCCACCGCCGTCGTCGCCCCCGCCACCCGGGCCGCCCCCGCCGTCCGCGGGCGGAGGAGCGGTGGGCGCGCTCGCGTCCTCGTCCGACGACGGTGGTGAGGAGTTCGACGGCGGGGGGGAGGCCTGCGGCGGAGGCACCGGCGCCGAGCCGGTCGAGACGTGCAGGACCACGGGGGTCGAGGTGCGGATCGAGCTGCCGATGCCCGGCGTGGTGTAGACCACCGTGCCCTCCGGCTGCCTCGAGGAGACGTCCTGGAGGGAGGCGGTCAGGCCGGCGTCCTCGAGCTTGTCCTTGGCCGCCTCGACGTCGAGGCCGATGACCGCGGGGATCGTCACCCGCTTGCCGTTGAGGATCTCGTCGGAAGGCTTCTCCCAGTCCTCGATCGGCATGCCCTCGGAGGCCATGTCCATGATCCGCTTCCAGGTCGGTGCGGCCAGCGAGGAGCCGTAGAGGACCCCGTCGATGTAGGTGTCGCCGATCGTCAGGTCCTGGCGGTCGGCGCCCAGCGCGGCGCCGGTGGGGACACCGACGAAGACCGCGATCGACAGCTGCTTGGTGAAGCCGGCGAACCAGGTGTGGCTGGAGTTGTTGTTGGTGCCGGTCTTGCCGCCGGCGGGACGGTTGCCGTCGAGGATCGCCTTCCAGCCCGAGCCGGACGGGCTGACGACGCCCTTGAGCAGCTCGACCGCGCCGAGCGCGACCTCCTTGTCGATGACGCGCTCGCACCCGGGCAGGTCCAGCGGGATCTCCTTGCCGTCGCTGTCGACGACCTTGGTGACCGGCACCGGCGGGCAGTAGATGCCGCCGGAGGCGAACGTCGCGTAGGAGGAGGCCACCGTCATCGGCGAGGCGTAGTCCGAGCCGAGCACGATCGCCGGGGGGTAGGGCGAGAACTGCTCGCCGGTGCTGTCGTGCATACCCATCCGGGTCATCGTCTCGATGATGTCGCAGGTGCCGACCTGGGAGGCCAGCGTGGCGAAGGCGGTGTTGATCGACAGACCGGTGGCCTTGCGCAGGCTGATCTCCGGCACGTGGTTCTCGTCGGCGGCGTTGCGGACGGTCCAGTAGTCCTCGCCGATCGTGCAGCCCTTCTGGAAGTCCTCCTTCTTGAAGACCGCCACCGGGTGGGTCTCGCCGTCCGGGACCTGCGGGTCCTCCGGGTTGTTGATCCACACCCCCTTGGAGTCCGCCCGCTGCGGCTCGGGCAGGTCGATCTTCGCCTCGACCGGGACGCCCTTCTCCAGGGCGGTCACAACCGTGTAGGCCTTCGCCACCGAGCCCAGCTCGAAGCCGCCGGGACCGCCGTAGGCGGAGTCGACGTTCCAGTCGACGGCCGTCCTCCGCACCTTGTCGCCGGACTCGTCGAAGGTGTACTTGCTGGACTGGTTGAAGGCGAGCACCTTGCCGGTGCCCGGCTCGATGATCGTGGCCGCCGAGCCGATGTTGTACTTGTTCTTGGGGGTGGTCTCGCGCAGGATCTTGCGCAGGTTCCTGGACAGCTCCGGCTGCAGCGTCGTGGTGATCGTGAGGCCGCCGGTGGTCAGCTTCTCCTGGCGCTCGGCCACGGTGGCGCCGAGCGCGGGCTGGCGCAGCAGCCAGGCGGTGACGTAGTCGCAGAAGTAGGGGTTGCTCGAGTTGATGCAGGAGCGCTGGCTGTCGGTCAGGTCCAGCTCGATCTCGCTGGCCTTGGCCTTCCTCCACTCCTTCTCGGTGATCATGTCCTGGGCGTACATCTTGTCCAGGACGGTGTTGCGCCGAGCGGTCGCCAGCTCCATGTTGGCCACCGGGTTGGTCGCCGTGGGGGAGCGGACGATCCCGGCCAGGGTGGCGGCCTGGGCGATGGACAGGTCCTTGGCCCTGACGTTGAAGTAGTGCCGGGCCGCGGCCTCGACGCCGTAGACGTTGTCGCCGTAGAAGGACAGGTTCAGGTAGCCGGTGAGGATCTCGTCCTTGGTCAGCCGCTCCTCGAGGGTCACGGCGTACTTCAGCTCGCGCAGCTTGCGGACGTAGCCCTCCATGCCGGAGCGTGCCTCGACCCTGCGCAGCGCCTCGGCGTCGCGCTCCTTGAGGGCCTGGTCCTTCAGCGCCAGCTTGATGTACTGCTGGGTCAGCGTCGAGCCGCCCTGGGTGGTGTCGCTCGTGGCGTTGGAGACCACGGCGCGGGCGAGGGCCTCGACGTCCAGGCCCCCGTGCTCGTAGAAGCGCTCGTCCTCGATCGCGACCTGCGCGTCCTTCATGTGCTGGGAGATGTCCTTGCTCTCCACGATGATGCGGTTCTGCTCGGCCGGGGTCGAGAGCACCTTCCCGTCGGCGGTGAGGATCTTGGACTGCTGGGCCAGCGGGTTCTGGTCGAGGTCGCCGGGCAGCCGGTCGAACATGCCGACGCCCTCGCGCGCGGCCAGCCCGGCGGCGCCGATGACGGGGGCGGCGAGGCCGGCGCCGATGACCCCCATGAGCATCGCGACGGCGAGGAACACCCCCAGCAGCGAGGTGACCCTGGCGACGGTCAAGGCAGAACGCATACCACCACGGTACGGGAGTTTTCTGAGGAACCCTCGTCACCGGAGGGCCAGGAGGCCCTCGATCCCGTCGAGCAGCACCTCGTGGGCCGGGGCCTCGGGGTCGATCAGCGGGAAGTGGGAGACACCCTCCAGGCGCACCATGCGGTCGCGCCCCGGCGTCGCCGCCGCCTCCCACCACGCCTCCGCGACGCGCTCGGGTACCTGCTCGTCCGCGGTCCCGTGCACGACGACCACGGGGTATGGCGTGCGCCCCAGCAGGGCGGGGTCCGCGGCGGCGTAGCGGTCGGGCACCTGGGTCGGGGAGCCTCCGACCAGGTCCGCCGCGGCGCCGCCGTCCAGGTCGAGCTCGGCCACGAGGGTCAGGTCGAGGCAGCCGGCCAGGCTCACCGCGCCGGCGACCGGTGACAGGCCCGGCCCGGGGGCCGCCGCGTCCTGGTGCAGCAGCCACACCGCCAGGTGGCCGCCCGCGGAGTGCCCCACGAGGACGACCGGCACGTCGGGTCCCACGTGGCGGCGGACCGCGAGCAGGCCGGCGGCCGCGTCGTCGAGGGTGCCCGGCCAGCCGCCACCCGGCATCCCGGGGCGGGCGTACTCGAGGAGCGCGACGCCATACCCCTGCGCGCGGAGCGCCCCGGCGAGCGGCCGCAGGTGGGTGCGGTCCCACGCGGCCCGCCAGAAGCCGCCATGCACGAGCACGACCCACGCCGGAGGTGCGGACGCGGGGGAGTAGAGGTCGACGAGCTGCTCCGGCCCGTCGCCGTGGTGCAGGGTCGTGTCCGGCGCCGGGCCGGGCCGGTCGAGGATGCCGCGGTCGGGGGTCACGGGGGCAGTCCTACCACGCCGGTCGCGGCGTCGGGGCGGGGCGGTAGTGTCGAGCGCATGAGCAACGCGCAGTGGGAGTACGCCACGGTCCCCCTCATCATCCACGCGACCAAGCAGATCCTCGACCAGTGGGGCGAGGACGGCTGGGAGCTGGTCCAGGTCATCCCCGGCCCGGACGGCACCAACCCGGTCGCCTACCTCAAGCGGCAGAAGGGCTGAGACATGAGCGCAGTCGAGCAACGGCTCTCCGAGCTGGGCCACACCGTCCCCGAGGTGGCCGCGCCGGTGGCCGCGTACGTGCCGGCCGTGCAGCACGGCGACCTCGTCTTCTCCTCCGGCCAGCTGCCGTTCGTCGACGGCGCGCTGCCCGCGACCGGCAAGGTCGGCGAGGGCGAGGGCCTGGTCTCCCCGGAGCGGGCCAAGGAGCTGGCGGCGCTGTGCGCCCTCAACGCGGTGGCGGCCGTGAAGTCGGTCGTCGGCGACCTCGACAGGGTCGTCCGGGTGGTCAAGGTCGTCGGCTTCGTGGCCAGCGACCCCGCTTTCACCGGTCAGCCGGGAGTGGTCAACGGCGCGTCCGAGCTGCTGGGCGCGGCCTTCGGCGACGCGGGCGTGCACGCCCGGTCGGCGGTCGGCGTGGCCGCCCTGCCGATGGACACCCCGGTCGAGGTCGAGATCACCGTCGCCGTCCGCGGCTGACGCAGCCGTGGTCGACCTGGGCGTCGTCGAGGGGCCGGGCCGCGACTTCGTCATGCCCCCGGTCGTCGAGGAGCACACCCGGGCGTGGCTGGCCCTGGCCGAGCCCGAGCGCACGGTCGCCGTGCCCCGGCCGTCCTCGACCGTGATGATCCTGCGCGAGCCGCGGGACGGCTCCTCCGGCGTCGAGGTCTTCGTGCTTCGCCGGGCCTCCTCGATGCCGTTCGCGCCCGGCATGGTGGCCTTCCCCGGCGGCGGGGTCGACCCGCGGGACGCCGACCCGGACGTGCCGTGGGCCGGTCCCTCCCCACGGCGGTGGGCCGACCGGCTCGGCACGGACGAGTCGGTGGCCCGCGAGCTGGTCGGCGCCGCGGCGCGCGAGGTCTTCGAGGAGTGCGGCGTGCTGCTGGCCGGCCCCGCCCCCGACCGGGTCGTCGCCGACCTCACGCACGAGTCGTGGGAGGAGGAGCGGCAGAGCGTGCTGGCCCGCGAGCAGGGCTTCGGCGAGCTGCTCACCCGGCGCGGCCTGCTGCTGCGCAGCGACCTGCTGTCCCTGCGCGCGCACTGGACCACGCCGGTGTGCGAGCCGCGGCGCTACGACACCCGCTTCTTCGCCGCCCGCCTGCCCGAGGGGCAGCGCGCAGCCCACCTGACCACCGAGGCCGAGCGGGTCGCCTGGGCCAGGCCCGGGGCCGTGCTCGAAGCCCAGCGGGAGGGCCGCGAGCTGCTCCTGCCGCCGACCCAGGTCATGCTCGAGCACCTGACCCGCGTGGAGGACCTCGACGGCTGGCTCGCCGCCGCCCCGGCCGTCACGCGGGTCCAGCCGTGGCCGGTGGAGCGGGACGGCGCCCTGTGGATGCGCTGCCCCGCCGAGGTCGGTCCCGCCCAGGAGGCAGGGGTATGAGGCCGCTCGCCGCCGCGGACCCGTCCTGGCGGGGCGGTGCCTGGGGGGAGCGGGCGCACTGCGTGCTCTGCCCCAACCCCTCGCCGATGACGCTCGAAGGCACCAACACCTGGGTCCTCGCCGAGCCGGGCAGCACCGAGGTGGTCGTCGTCGACCCCGGTCCCCTGGACGAGGCGCACCTGCGGGCGGTGCTCGACCACGTCGCCGGGCGGGACGCGCGCGTGGCGCTCACGCTGCTCACCCACCACCACGACGACCACGCCGAGTCCGCCGACCGGTGGGCCCGACTGACGGGCGCGCCCGTGCGGGCGGTGGGCCGTGGCCACGACGACCTCGCCGACGGCGAGGTGGTGCGGGTCGGGGGCCTGGAGCTGGTCGTCGTGCCGACGCCGGGCCACACCGGCGACTCGGTCTCCTTCCTGCTGCCCGCCGAGCAGGTGCTGCTCACCGGCGACACGGTCCTGGGCCGGGGCACGACGGTGGTGGCCTACCCCGACGGCGACCTCACCTCATACCTGGAGTCCCTGGAGCGGCTGCGCCGGCTCAGCGGGTCGGGCGAGGTGGTCAGCATCGCGCCGGGCCACGGCCCGGGCGTGCCGGACGCGGCCGGGACGGTCGAGTACTACTGGGCGCACCGGCACGAGCGTCTGGACCAGGTGCGGGCGGCGGTGTGCGCGCTGGAGGGGCCGGCCCACGACGGCCGGGACCTGGCCGACCGCGTGGTGGAGTCGGTCTACGCCGACGTGCCTCGTGCCGTGTGGCCGGCCGCCCGGCTCAGCGTCCTGGCGCAGCTGGACTACCTCGGTCTGCTCTGACCGGACCGGCAGGACCCGTCAGGCGTAGCACGGCCCGTTCGCGGCGGGCTCAGCGGGCCCGGCGGTGCAGACGCTCGAGGTCCAGCAGCGTGACCGACTTGGCGCCGAGCGTGACCCAGCCCCGGTGGGCGAAGTCGGCCAGTGCCTTGTTGACCGTCTCCCGGCTCGCCCCGACCAGCTGGGCCAGCTCCTCCTGGGTCAGCTCGTGGGCGACGTGCAGGCCCTCCTCGGTGCGCCTGCCGAAGCGGTCGGACAGGTCGAGGAGCGCCTTGGCCACCCGGCCTGGGACGTCGGTGAAGACGAGGTCGGACAGGCCCTCGTTGGTGCGGCGCAGGCGGTGGGCCAGCCCCGCGAGCATCTGCATGGCGACCTCGGGGTGGTCGGCCAGGAAGACGCGCAGCGCGTCGTTGCCGAGCGAGACCAGCTCGGTGGTGGACACCACGTGCCCGGTGCTCAGGCGCGGGCCGGGGTCGAAGAGGCTGAGCTCGCCGAACATCTCGCCGGGACCGAGCACCGCCAGCAGGCTCTCCCGGCCGTCGGCCGAGGTCCGGGCGAGCTTGACCTTGCCGGAGATGATCACGTAGAGCGAGTCGCCGGGGTCGCCCTCGTGGAAGACCGCCTCGCCCCTGGCGAGACGGTGCGGCGTCATGGAGTCCAGGAGCCTGCGCGCCGACTCCTCGTCGAGCGCGGAGAACAGCGGAGCCTTCATCACGACTTGGCGGTCCACGGTGCCCATAGTGCCACCTCCGGTCGCGACGGGGTCGTGCGGGTGTGTCGTCCGTCACGTCTAGGCTGGCTCGGGTGACCAGCAGTGACGTGGACGGTGTGGCGGACGGCGGGGCGAGGGGCGGCGAGACGCCGCTGGCGCTCAAGCGCAGGGCGCGGCGGATGTACCGCCTGCTCTCCGAGCGCTACCCCGACGCCCGGGCCGAGCTGGACTTCACCGACGCCTACCAGCTGCTCGTGGCCACCGTCCTGTCGGCACAGACCACCGACGTGCGGGTCAACGGGGTGACGCCGACGCTCTTCGCCCGCTTCCCCGACGCCCGCGCGCTTGCCCAGGCCGACCGCACCGAGGTCGAGACGATCATCCAGCCGACCGGCTTCTTCCGGGCCAAGACCGACAGCCTGCTCAAGCTCGGGGCGGCGCTCGTGGAGCGCTTCGACGGGCAGGTCCCCGGTCGGCTCGAGGACCTGGTCACCCTCCCGGGAGTGGGCCGCAAGACCGCCAACGTGGTCATCGGCAACGCCTTCGGTGTGCCCGGCATCACCGTCGACACGCACTTCGGCCGGCTGGTCCGCCGCTTCGGCTGGACCACCGAGGAGGACCCGGTCAAGGTCGAGCACGCCGTCGGTGCGCTGTTCCCCCGCAAGGACTGGACCCAGCTGTCCCACGTGGTGATCTTCCACGGCCGGCGCACCTGCCACGCCCGCACGCCCGCCTGCGGCGCCTGCCCGGTGGCCAGGCTGTGCCCCTCCTACGGGATCGGCGAGACCGACCCGGCGCGCGCGCAGAAGCTACTGCGCTCAGGACCGCGGGCGTGACGGCATACCCCGTCCCCGAGTGGCTCGCCGCGCTCGCCGAGACGGTCCCCACGATCGGCGGGGAGCGGTTCAGCAGGTTCCTGCCGCCCCCTGAGGGCGGGCGGCGCCACTCGGCGGTGCTGGTGCTCTTCGCGCCGGGGCCGGACGAGCCCGGGCGGACCAGCGTGGTCCTCACCGAGCGCGCGCACACGATGCGCTCGCACGCGGGGCAGCCGGCCTTCCCCGGTGGGGGGACCGAGGCCGGCGACGCCCGGCCGGCCGACACGGCGCTGCGGGAGGCGTGGGAGGAGATCGGCCTGGAGCCGGGCGGCGTGCAGGTGCTCGGCGAGCTGCCGACCCTGCACATCCCTGTGAGCGGCTACGACGTGACGCCCGTGCTGGGCTGGTGGCGCGAGCCGGACCCGGGGTCGCTGTGGGCCAGGGAGCCGGCCGAGGTGGCGCGGGTCGTCCAGCCTTCGGTCGACTGGCTCGTCGAGCCCTCGCACCGGTTCCTGGTGAGCCACCCCAGCGGCTTCGTGGGACCGGCGTGGGAGGTCGACGGCCTGCTGGTGTGGGGCTTCACGGCCGGGCTGCTCGACCGCGTGCTCGACTTCGCCGGCATCGCGCCGGAGTGGGACCGCTCGGACGTGCGTCCCCTCCCGCCGCTCTGACGGGCGGCCCGCGCGCGTCAGCGCGCGGCGGTGGTCTCCGGCAGCGCGGGCGCGGCCGGCTCCGGGGTGCCCTTGAGCTGGGCGGGAGCCTGCTTGAGGGTGGCCACGGTCTGCTGGGCGTTGTCGATCGCCCGCTCCGGCTTGCCCTTGACCTGCGAGACCTGCTTCTTGCCGATGAGGGCCAGGACCGCGGCGACCACGAACAGCACCGCGGCGACGATGAGGAGACCCGCCCACCAGCTCAGCCAGATGGCGATCACGCCGGCCAGGCCCAGCAGCAGCAGGCCCAGTCCGTAGAGCGCCAGCACGCCGGCGCCGACGAACATGCCGGCCCCCTTTCCGGCGTGGGTGACGTCCTGCTTGATCTCGGCCTTGGCGAGCTCGATCTCGCCGCGCATGATCTGGGAGATGTCCGTCGACACGTCGCTGACGAGCTGGCCGATGGTGCGCTCTCCGGTCAGTCCCACGAGGGGCTGCTTGCCTGGATCGACGGGGGTTGCCATGGCTGGGATGCTAGCGCGACGGCCGGACCGGCGCAGGCTCGACGGGCCGATGCCCCGCAGGCTGACCGCTCCGTCCGTACGGCTCGGTGCCCGCCCGGCAGCCCCTGTACGTTGCCGGGCGGACACCGTGTCGACGTGCTCCGGTCCCGTGACAGCCGGGGGGCCCAGCAGGAAGGGGGCCACCTGCGTCGATGCCCCCATTCTGCCAGCGGGGGATGGGGGGTTCCAGCCGTTTTCGGTCACGGTTTGTTAAAGACCCGCGGGTAACCGTGCCCGCCCCCGCTCTCCTAGAGTGGCGCCCGTGACCTCGCCCACGCTCGCCGCCCTCGATGGCCTCCTCCGGCTGCCCGGCGTGGCGGACGGCGTGGACGTCGCGAGGCAGGCCTGCACCGAGCTGCGCTGGCACCAGGCCCTGCGCCGCCGCATTCCGGAGGCGGCCGCCGAGTCGCGGGTCCGCGGAGCCGCCGCCAGCGCGATGCTCGAGGGTGCCGAGCCCGCCGGCTCGCAGCGCAGCGCGGACCTCGTGCGGGACCTCGTCCGCGGTGCGCTCGCCTGGGACGAGCGGGACGAGGACCCGGTATGGCGCGTGCTCGCCGGCGTCGTCCGCGCCACCTCGGCGACCGAGCACGTCGGTGCCCCGCAGCTGCGCGCGCCCGCGCAGGTGCTCGCCTCCCTGCACGCGGCGGCGTCGGGGCGGCTGCTGCCGATGCCCCAGGTGGGCCGGCCGCGCCTCGAGGGCGAGGACTGCCGCGAGTGGACCGAGCTGGGGCCCGCGCCCGGACCGGAGGAGGTCGCGCGGCGGCTGGCGCTCGTGCACGAGCTGGTGGCGGCGGTCCCGTCCGGCTCGGTCCCCGTGCTGCTCGTCGCCGCGGTCGCGCACGCCGAGATCGTCACGGCGCGGCCGTTCGTGCTGGGCAACGGTGTCGTGGCGCGGGCGCTGGAGCGCGCGGTGCTGCGCGTGGGCGGGCTGGACCCCACCGGCGTCGCCGTGCCGGAGGTGGGCCACGCGGACAAGGCCGGGTCTGACTACCGGGGCGCCCTGACCGCCTACGCCACGGGCGGTCCTGACGGCGTGCGCCTGTGGCTGCTGCACTGCGCCGAGGCGGTATCCCGGGCGGCCGCGGAGGGCACCAGGGTGGCCGACGCGGTGCTCGCCGGGCGGCTCCACGGGTCCCGCTGAGGAGGCGCGGCGGCCCGCGGGGACGGCCGCGGCGGCGCGGTGAACGGCGGGTGTCCGCCCGGTAGCCCGGGATGACGTGGAGGCGTCCGGCGCGTGGCTTGCATGTGCCGCCCACGGGGGGCATACTTGTGGGTACAGCGCTCCTCGCAAGAGTTGTAGCGCGGGTGTTCGGGACCATCCCCCCCTGGTCTTGAGCGCCGACGGCCCCGGCTTCCCCCCGCCGGGGCCGTCCCCAATTCTGCGGTGTACTGCGCCGACCTCCCCCTGCGTGGCCGTCGTCCCGCTGCGGTCGGGCCGTCGACACGGCCCGTCGTCCACACCCCGGGTGCCGCACCGACGCTCGTCCACAGGGTCGGGCGGGGGCGTGGCCCGCGCGGCCGGCCACCCCGAGGGTGGGCGCATGCAGCCGCTCACCAGCACCGTCATCGGACTTCTCGGCGCCTCCGGAGGCCTCGGCACCAGCACCCTGGCCTGTGCGGTCGCGTGCCTGAGCGCCGACGTGGGCACCCCGACGCTCCTCGTCGACCTCGCACCGGGCGGCGGCGGCCTCGACCAGCTGGTCGGGCTGCCCCACGAGCCCGGGGAGCGCTGGCCGAGCGGCGACCGTGACGTCCTGGCGCTGCGGGCCGACCGGCTCCTGCGCCGTGACCGGCTGCGCGTGCTCAGCCACCGCGGGAGCATCCCCTCCGGGAGCCGGTGGCGTCCGCTCGGCCCGGTCGCGCTGGAGACGGTTGCCAGGCTGGCCCGGGCACCGGGCACGAGCGTCCTCGACCTGCCCCGGGCGGACCACCCGGAGGCGCCGCTGTGGTGGGATCTGTGCGACCACGTGGTGCTGCTGAGCGGGACGGGGCCCACCCAGGTGTGCGCGGCCCTGGCGGCTCGTCCCCGGCTGGGTCCCGCCCTCGGTCTGGTGACCCGTCCGTCGCCCAACGGCGCGATCGCGTGAATGGCGTGCATCGACAGCCCGAGCCCCTTCGTTTCCCATGCGAAACGCCGCAGCGCCTCGCATGCGGTGACGGTCCAGATGCGCTCGGGCTGCCCCGGCTGTTTGATGCGCGCGGAGCTGCCGACCCTCAATGGGCCGCCATCGACGCGCACCTGGCCGC
>QEUR01000079.1 GCA_003577095.1 Acidobacteriota bacterium | reverse complement strand
CGTGCCCGGGATGGGCATCGAGGCGCAGCGCCGGCTGCTCAACGCCCGCGTCGCGGTGATCGGGGCCGGCGGCCTGGGCAGCCCGATCCTGTCCTACCTCGCGGCGGCGGGCGTGGGGCACCTGACGATCGTCGACGACGACGTCATCGACACCACCAACCTGCAGCGCCAGGTCATCCACCGGCACGAGGGCGTCGGGCGGCGCAAGGTCGACTCGGCCGCGGAGTACGTCACCGGGCTCAACCCGGACGTCACCGTCGAGGTGCGGCACACCCGGATCACCCCCGACAACGCCGAGCAGCTGCTGGTCGGGCACGACCTCGTGCTGGACGGCGCGGACAACTTCCCCACGCGGTATGCCGTCTCCGACGCGGCCACCGCGCTCGGCCTGCCGGTGGTCTGGGCGGCGGTGCTGCGCTTCGACGCGCAGATCTCCTCCTTCGTGCCCGGGCTGCCGGGGTCGGTGAGCCTGCGCGACCTCTTCCCGCTGCCGCCGCGCCCCGAGGACGTGCCCTCGTGCTCCGAGGCCGGCGTGCTCGGAGCGCTCGTGGGCCAGGTCGGCTCGATCATGGCCGGCGAGGCGGTCAAGCTCATCTGCGGCTTCGGCGAGCCGCTCGTCGGCCGGCTGCTGCTCGTCGACGCGCTGTCCCAGCGCACCCGCGAGGTGCCGCTGCGCCCCGCCGGGGCGGTCCTGCCCAGGCCCGCGCACGAGCCCACGCGTGAGCTCGTGCCGCTGGAGGAGGTCTCCGCCGAGGACGTCTCGGCGCTGCTCGCCGGGCAGGGGCCCGAGGGCGGGCTGGTGCTGCTCGACGTGCGGGAGCCGGCCGAGCACGCCCTCGGCACCGTGCCGGGGGCGCTCACCGTGCCCGTCGGCGAGGTGCTGACCTGGGAGGAGATGGTCGGGCAGCTGCCGGAGGGCCCGGTGGTGGTCTACTGCAAGACCGGGCCGCGCGCCCGCCGCGCCGCCGCGCACCTGGTCAAGATCGGCCGTCCGGACGTGCGCGTGATGACCGGGGGCATGCTCGCCTGGATCGACCGCATCGACCCCTCCCTCCCGCCCTACTAGGCCGTGGCTCGGGGTCCCCGGCCGCCGGTCGCGGTCGACCTGCTGGTGCTGGCCGGCGGCCGGGGCGAGCGGCTGGGCGGCCGGGACAAGGCCGCGCTCGTCGTCGCCGGCCGCCCGCTGCTGGAGCGGGTCCTCGACGCCGCGCCGGACCTCGGCGGCCGGGTCGTGGTGGTGGGCGACACCCCCGTGCCCGAGGGCGTGCTGCGCACCCTGGAGGACCCGCCCGACGGCGGGCCGGTGGCGGGGATCGCGGCAGGGCTGGAGCGGCTGGACCGGGACCGTGGCGGCGCGCCCGCCCCCGGCTGGGTGGCGGTGGTCGCCGTGGACCAGCCGGGGGCCGCGCAGGCCCTGCGCGGCCTGCACGCGGCGCTGCCGAAGGTGCCGGACGACGTCGACGCGGTCAGCCACGTCGACGCGACCGGCCACCGGCAGTGGCTGCTCGCGCTCTACCGGCGGGCGGCGCTCGAGGACTCGCTCGCCGCGCTGGGGAGCGCACGGCATACCTCGGTCCGTCGGCTCGTGGCCGACCTGGGGTGGTGGGCGGTCGGCGACGGAGGGGAGCACGTCGGCGACGTCCACACCTGGGCCGACGTGGAGCGCTGGGAACGCCGACTGGGACGTGGCAGGATGGCCGGACAGCCACCTGAGAAAGAGGGGTGACGATGGCGAGCGTCAGATTCTTCGCCGCAGCGGCGGAGGCGGCCGGCACCGAGTCCGAGCTCGTGCATGCGGACGACCTGGGCAGCCTGCTCGACCGCCTGGTCGAGTTGCACGGGGAGGAGCTGGGCCGCGTCCTGGGACGCAGCTAGGTCCTGCACGAGGGGCAGTACGTCAGCGACCGGGACACCCCGCTCGCGCACGACGCCGTCCTCGACGTGCTCCCGCCCTTCGCGGGAGGCTGACCGGCACCGGTCCTGAGCCTGCCGGTCCCGTCCTGGCGCACCCCGGCCGGCCCCGCCTCGCGCGTGGTGCTGGTGAGGCGTAACGTCGCTGGCGTCCCCGCGAGAGAGGTAGCGACGTGAGCGAGCACCCGTCCGGCCCGGCCGGAGCGGCGACCGCCCCAGCGGCGGTGACGCCCGAGCAGCGCGCCCGCGCGCGCAAGGCGGTCGTGGCCGCCTCCATGGGCAACGCCCTGGAGTGGTTCGACATCATCGTCTACGGCTTCTTCGCCGTGGTGATCTCGGACCTCTTCTTCCCCGAGGACACCGACCCGACCGTCCGTCTCCTGGGCGTCTTCGGCACCCTGGCGCTGACCTACTTCATCCGTCCGGTCGGCGCGATGGTCATCGGCAACTTCGGCGACCGTCGCGGGCGCAAGGCCGCGCTGACGCTGACGATCGCGCTGATGACGCTCGGCGTCGGGCTCATGGCGTTCACGCCCACCTACGCCGTGATCGGCGTCGCCGCTCCGGTCCTGATGCTCCTCTCCCGCCTCATCCAGGGCTTCTCGGCGGGCGGCGAGTTTGGCTCGGCCACCACCTTCATGACCGAGCACAGCCCGGACCGCAAGGTCTTCTACGCCAGCTGGCAGGTCGCCACGCAGGGCGTCTCGATGCTGCTGGCCGGCATCTTCGGTCTGGTGCTCAACACCACGCTGAGCCATGACGCGCTGTACTCCTGGGGGTGGCGGGTCCCGTTCATCTTCGGCATGCTCATCGGCCCCGTCGGCTGGTGGATCCGCCAGTCCATGGAGGACACCCCGGAGTTCGTCGCGGTCGAGGAGCGGGAGGAGCGCGAGGCGGTCCCGCTCGGCACCGTGCTGGCTCACCACCTGGGTCGGGTCTTCACCGGGGCGGCCTGCGTCGGCGTCGCGACGATGTCGGTCTACCTCATCCTCTACATGCCGACCTTCGCGATCACAGCGCTGGAGCTGCCCGCCTATTCCGGCTACATCGGAGCGGCGGTGGCCGGCCTGGTGACCCTCGTGCTTGCCCCGATGTTCGGGCACCTGGGCGACCGCGTCGGCACCGTGCCGATCATGGTGGCCGCCTCGGTCGTCGGTGGCCTGGTCGTCTACCCCCTCTTCGTCACCCTCATCAACACCCCGTCGATCTGGATGCTCACCCTCGTCGAGATCGTCCTCGGTGTGGTCCTGGCGGCCTACTTCGCGCCGCTGCCGGCGATGATGTCGGCGCTGTTCCCGACCGAGGTGCGTACCACCGGGATGTCGCTGGCCTACAACGTGGGCGTGACCACGCTCGGCGGCCTGACCCCGCTCGTCCTCGCCTGGCTGGTCGACCACTTCGCCGACATCTCCCCGGCGATCTACTACATCGCGGTGTGCGTGCTCTCCCTCGTCGGCCTCACGCTCGCGCGGCGGGTCTACCGGATGCGCTGAGCGGCCGCGACGCCGACCCGCCCGACTCACGTACGGTTCTTGCAGATGACTCGGGATGCATCACGAGTCATCTGAAAGAGCCGTACGTGAGTCGGATGGCCTGGTCTGCCCGGCTCTACGCGGCCGGTGCGGGGCGCAGCGCCACGACGATGCTGCGCACCATCCCGACCGCCACCAGCACCCAGGCCAGCAGCGCGACCCACCACCAGCCCGACCCGATCGCCCTCACGACCGGCAGCCGGTTCGCCTCGCCGAGGTACATCCCGGCCACGGCGTACATGCCGAGCGGGAAGACCATGCTCCACAGCGTCGGCTGGTAGACGAGCGGGATCTTGTGCAGCCAGTGCCGCCACAGGCCGGCGGCGAGCAGCACCGGGATGAGCCAGGTCGCGAACGCCCAGAAGACCACCGACATGCCGGCGACCAGGTCGCGGGTCACGTCGATCATCGGCGCGTCCTCCATCTCCACGATGCGGGCACCGGCGACGATCGTGATCGCCACCGCGCCCATGGCCACCCAGTAGGGTGGGTCGAGGTGCTCGGGGCGCAGCGGGTAGAGCATGACCCGCAGCGCCACGAAGACGGCGGTCGCGGCATACAGGACCACGCCGACCGACCAGGCGAGGACGGCCAGGATCGCGAGCCACTCCCGCTGCGACTCGTAGACCGGCTCCAGCCCGGCCGCGACCACCGCGATGGACTGGCTGGCCACCACCCAGATGAACCAGGTGCCGTTGGCCGTGTCGAGCATGGGACGGCGCTTGTTGCCCAGGACCGAGGTCCACGGGATGACGTAGCCCAGGACCAGCCAGGCCAGCACCGCCACGGCCAGCAGCACGCTGGCCACGACCACGTGGCCGGTGCCGACGAGCGCGGCGGCGAGCACGTCGGTCGCCGCGATGAAGGTGAAGAAGCCGAACGCCCGCGCCGGGTCGTGGAAGTCCTCGGACGTCTCGCGGCGGTAGGACAGCAGCCGCCACCCGGTGAGCGCCACCAGCACGACGTAGAAGGCGACCGAGAGCCAGAACAGCCAGGTCGCCAGCAGCGAGTAGCCCTTGAGCTGGGCGCCGATGCACACGATGCCGGTCGCCATCACGCCGGCGAAGTAGCCGGGCGTCAGACGGACGGGGGCGATCGGGCCGGGTGTCGTCGGCACCGCCCGCCCCGGCGCCGTTGCCGGGGCGCCGGTGGCTGAGGGGTCGGCGGGCTCGCTCACCGTGCTAGCCCCCGATGCGGCTCATCGGTCGCGGCGGCTGCAGGAAGCCGGGCTCGTTGATGCCGTGCCCGGGAAGCTTGGCACCGATCGAGGCGCGGAAGAGGTCGGCCAGGGCGTCGTCGTCGGCACCGTCGCGCAGCGGCGTGCGCAGGTCGGTCTCGCCGGTGGCGAACAGGCAGTTGCGCACCATGCCGTCGGCGGTGAGGCGCACCCGGTCGCAGGACCCGCAGAAGGGCATGGTCACCGAGGCGATGACGCCGACGGTGGCGGGGCCGCCGTCGACGTAGAAGCGCTCGGCGGGCGCGTTGCCCCGGGCCTCCTCGGGCTCGGCCTCGAGGTCGAAGGCGGTGCGCAGCATCGCGAGGATCTCCTCGCCGACGATCATCTGCGAGCGGTCCCACTGGTGCTGGGCGTCCAGCGGCATCTGCTCGATGAACCGCAGCTGGTAGCCGTGGTCGAGCGCGAAGCGCAGCAGGTCGACGGCCTCGTCGTCGTTGACCCCGCGCATCAGCACGGTGTTGATCTTGACGGGGGTGAGCCCGGCCGCGGCGGCCGCCTCGATCCCTTCGAGGGTGTCCTTGAGCCGGTCGCGCTTGGCCAGCTCGATGAAGGTCTCGCGGCGCAGGGTGTCGAGGCTGACGTTGACGCGGGTCAGCCCGGCGTCCTTGAGCGCCTGGGCGTTCTTGGCCAGCCCGACGCCGTTGGTGGTCATCGAGATCTCCGGCGCCGGGTCGAGCCCGGCCAGCCCGGCCACCACGTCGACCAGGTCGCGGCGCAGCAGCGGCTCGCCGCCGGTGAGGCGGATCTCCTCGATGCCCAGGTCCACGGCGACGCCGGCCAGCCGGACGATCTCGGGGGTGGACAGCATGGTGTCGCGCGGGAGCCAGGGGACGCCCTGCTCGGGCATGCAGTAGGTGCACCGCAGCGAGCAGCGGTCGGTCACCGAGACGCGCAGGTCCTTGTGGACGCGGCCGTAGCTGTCGACGAGCGGTCCGCTCACCATCAGTGGTCACCTCCGGCGACCTGGTCGATGAGGTGCCCGAGCAGCGGCCCGAGCACGTCCATGTTCTCCTTCACCGCGGCCGGCCGTCCGGGGAGGTTGACCACGAGGGTCCCCCCGACG
The DNA here is from genome assembly GCA_003577095.1 of Acidobacteriota bacterium. Taxonomy (GTDB): domain Bacteria; phylum Actinomycetota; class Actinomycetes; order Actinomycetales; family Dermatophilaceae; genus Ornithinicoccus. Next base: position 5,090 of record QEUR01000079.1, on the reverse strand, counting down.
CCCTGCTCGGCGGGCCAGTCCACAACGCCCACCACCCCCCGGGAGGCTGCCGCATAGGGGGTATGCCGTGCGCCCTCGTGGCGCAGCAGCTCGGCCAGCCCGGGGTTCTCGCGGGTGATGACCGCCTTGGTCGCCTCCGGCGTGAGGTCCCGCGGGCCCATGCCGGTGCCGCCGGTGGTGACCACCAGCCGGTGCCCCAGCGCGACGGCGGCGCGGATCGCGCCGGCCACGCTCTCCACCCCGTCGGGGACGACGACCGGCGCCTCCACGTCATACCCGTGGGTGCGCAGGGCCTCCACGAGGAGGCGGCCGGACTCGTCCTCGCGCCGGCCGTCCGAGCTGCGGTCCGACACGGTGATCGCCGTGGCGGGGCAGGCGGCGGGGGAGGCGGGGGTCACGCCCTCAGGATAGCCGTCATTGACAGGAACGGGTCCGGGCCGGACCGTGACGCGGGCCTCAGAGCAGCCGGCGCACGGCCTGGGTCGCGCCCTCGAGGTAGCGCAGCACGACCGCGAGCTCCTCGTCGGTGAACGCGGCGTCGAGCTCGGCAAGCTCGCGGAACATCGGCATCATGTGGCCGACGACCTCCTCGCGCCCGGTGGGCGTCGCCTCCACGACGGTGCGGCGCCGGTCGCTCGGGTGCGGCTGCCGCTCCACGTGACCGCGGGCGACCAGTCGGTCCACGATGCCGCTGGCCGCGGCGGAGGTGACGCCCAGCCGGTGGGCGAGCTCGGTGGGACCGACCGGGTCCTCGATGACGTGCTCGAGCACCGCCAGCTCGGTGTGCGTCAGGCCGGTGCGGCGGGCCAGGGCCGGCGCCACCTGCCCGCTGGCCGAGAGCAGGCGGCGCAGCGCATCCAGGGCGTCGCTGCGTCGCCAGGCACCGACCCACTCGCCGTCGCTCTGCCCGGGGCGACGTGGGGTCGCCGCAGGGTCCGTAGGAGTGCTACCCTTCGTCACGAACTATCTCACTTACTTAGACACTTGGTGGTCTACCGACGATCTTAGCCGAGGGGAAGACCTCATGGAACGACTCGTGGCGCTGCTCACCGGACGGCGCAGCTGGGTGCTCGCGCTGATCGCCCTCGTCGTCGGCGGCTGGCTGCTGGTCGGCGTCGGCCAGGCGGAGCGGAACCCGTCGCCGCTGGCCACGCTGCCGGCGGGCTACGACAGCACGAAGGGCGCGGAGCTCCTGCAGGAGCTGCCCGAGGAGGGGACCTCGGCGGCGATCGTGCTCTTCACCGCCGAGGACGACGACATCGAGCCCGCCCTGCCCGAGCTCGGCGAGCTGATGGCGGACCTGGCCTCGACGTACGACCAGGGGGAGGCCTCGGCCGAGGGCGCTCCGCCCGCGGGGGCAGAGAGCGGCGAGGACGCGTCCGGCGAGGGTGGCCCCCCGCCCGGCGTGACGGAGGGCGGCATACCGCTGATCCCGTCCGAGGACGGGACGGCGGCGATGGGGGTGCTCACCGTCGACGCGGCCTCGGCGTCGGTGGCCCAGGAGGTCGTCTCGGCGCTGCGGGCCGACCTGGCCGACGCGGTGCCCGACGGGGTCACCGCTCAGGTGACCGGGCCGGCTGCCGTCCAGGCCGACCTTGCGTCGGTCTTCGACGGGGCCAACATCACGCTGCTGGCGGTGACCGCGAGCGTCGTGGCCCTGCTGCTCATCGTCACCTACCGCAGCCCGGTGCTGTGGGTCGTCCCGCTGCTGGTCGTGGGCGTCGCCGACCAGGTCGCGGCGGTCGCGGCCACCCGGGTGCTGGCCCTGGCGGACGTGCCCTGGGACGAGTCGACCGTCGGCATCCTGTCGGTGCTCGTCTTCGGGGCGGGGACCAACTACGCGCTGCTGCTCATCTCGCGCTACCGCGACGAGCTGCGCACCCACGAGGACCGCCACGAGGCGATGGGGCTGGCGCTGCGCCGGGCCGCGGAGGCCATCCTCTTCAGCGCGAGCACCGTCGTGGTCGGCGTGCTGTGCCTGCTGCTGTCGGTCTTCCCCTCCACGCGCGGCCTCGGCCTGGCGTGCGCGGTCGGCGTCCTGGTGGCCGCGGCCGGCGTGCTGGGCGTGCTGCCCGGTCTCCTCGTCTCGCTCGGCCGCTGGGTCTTCTGGCCGATGGTGCCACGCCAGGGCCAGCAGGTGCTCAGCGAGTCGCGGTCCGCGTGGCGGCGGGTGGGTGACCGGGTGGCGACGGCGCCCTCGCTCTACGTGGTCGGCACGCTCGTCGCGCTCGCGGCGATGGCCTTCGGTCTGACCCAGCTGCGCAGCGGGCTGGCGCCGGAGGACCAGTTCCTGCGCACGCCGGAGGCGATCACCGCGGCGGAACGGCTGGCCGAGTCCTTCCCGGCGGGGACGTCCGACCCAGTGGTGGTGGTCACCCGCACCGACGACGCCGCGCAGGTGGAGGACATGGCGCAGTCGCTCGGCGAGGTCGACGGGGTGACCACGGCGACCGCGGTCCCCCCGGTCGAGGGGATCGGCCAGGTGCGCCTCGTCCTCGACGCCGAGCCTGGCAGCGACGACTCCCGTGCGACGGTGGAGCAGGTGCGAAGCACGCTGTCGGGGCAGCAGGACACCTACGTCACCGGTGGGGACGCCTCCGCGGCGGACGCCGACGACGGCGCGGTGCGGGACCGGATGGTGGTGATGCCGCTGATCCTCGGAGGGGTGCTCATCGCCCTCGGCCTGCTGCTGCGCTCGGTGCTGGCTCCGGTCATCCTGGTCGGCAGCGTGGTGGCCACCTTCTGCGCCGCGCTGGGCGTCTCGTGGTGGGTCTTCACCGGGATCTTCGACTTCGGCGCGATCGACGCCACGATGCCGCTGCTGGCCTTCGTCTTCCTCGTGGCGCTGGGCGTGGACTACAACATCTTCCTCATCACCAGGACCCTCGAGGAGGCCCGCGGCCACGGGACCCGGGAGGGCGTGCTCCGGGCGCTCGGCGCGACCGGCGGCGTGATCACCAGCGCCGGCATCCTGCTGGCGGCGGTCTTCGCCGTGCTGGGCGTGCTGCCGCTGGTCGTCCTCGCCCAGATCGGCGTGGTGATCTGCATCGGCGTGCTGCTGGACACCCTCGTGGTCCGCACCATCCTCGTCCCGGCGATCGTCCGGCTGCTGGGCGAGCGGTTCTGGTGGCCGCGGCGGGTCGCCCAGGACAGCCTGCCGAGGCACAGCGAGGAGTTCGTCGAGCAGCTCTGAGGCCCGGTGCTCCGCGGTGCGCCCCCGGGTGCTCCGCGGAGCACTCGGCCCTCACCCGCCGCGCCCGAGACCCTCCCGTCGGCGGACCAGCAGGTCGCGCTCGGCCTGGTTGCGGCACCGCTCCACCGCCAGGTCGTAGGCCGCGCGCGCGGCCTCCACGTCCCCGGCCCGGCCGAGCAGCTCAGCGCGGACGGCGGGCAGCCGGTGGCTGTGCGGGAGCTCGTCGTCCAGGCCCTCCAGCGCGGCCAGCCCGGCGCGCGGACCCTGGTCCTCGGCCACCGCGACGGCCCGGGCCAGCCTCGCGCTCGGGGTCGGCGTCAGCCCCACCAGCGCGTCGTAGAGCGCCACGACCCGTCGCCAGTCGGTCTCCTCCGCGTTCGCGGCGGTCGCGTGCTCGAGCGCGATCCGCGCCTGCAGCGCGTAGGCCGCGGCCTGCATGGTCACCGGCCCGGCCAGGGCCGGCGACCCGCAGAGCGCGACCGCCTCCGCGATCTCGTCCCGGTGCCAGCGCGCGCGGTCCTGGTCCGGCAGCAGCACGAGGGAGCCGGCCGCGTCGGCGCGGGCGTCGCGCCGCGAGTGCTGCAGCAGCATCAGGGCCAGGAGGGCCACCAACACCGGTTCCTCCGGGCGCAGGCGCAGGACCACCCGCACGAGCCGGACCGCCTCCCCGGCCAGGTCGGCGCGCACGACGTCGGGCCCCGACCCGGGCGCGTAGCCCGCGGTGAAGGCCAGGTATGCCGTCTGCGCGACCGTGTCGAGCCGCTCGGGGAGGTCCTCGGCGGAGGGCACCGCGAACGGGATGCCCGCGGCGACGATCTTCTTCTTGGCGCGGGTGATCCGCGCGGCCATCGTCGGCTCGGGCACGAGGAAGAGCCGGGCGATGTCGGCGGTGCTCACGCCGAGGACGAGGCGCAGGGTCAGCGCGCTCGCCGCCGCCGGGTCCAGCGCCGGGTGCGTGCACATGAGCACGAGCCGCAGCAGGTCGTCCTCCACGAGGTCGCCAGGGTCGGCGCGCACCCCGCCGGCCGCGGCCCGCTCGGACTCGACGACCAGCAGCGGCTCCTTGCGGTGCGTCATCGCCTCGGCCCGCAGCCGGTCGAGCACGCGCCGGGCGGCGGTCGTGTGCAGCCAGCCCGCCGGGTTGTCCGGCGCCCCGTCGAGCGGCCAGCGGCGCGCCGCCGCCTCCACCGCGTCGCCCAGCGCGTCCTCGACCAGGTCCAGACGGCGGAAGCGCGCGAGGAGCAGGGACGTCAGCCGTCCCCACTCCTCGCGCACGACCGTCTCGAGGACGTCCTCCGGCGCCCGCCCGTTCACCCGACCCGGTGCCCCTCGACCTGCACCGTGGGCCTGATCTCCAGCGTGTACTGCCGCGGCAGCAGCCGGGCCGCCGCGATCGCCGTGTCGAGGTCGGGCAGCTCCACCTCGTAGTAGCCGCCCACCTGCTCGACGGTGTCGGCGTAGGGTCCGTCGCTCACCACGACCTGCCCGTCCGCCCCGCGACGGAGCGTGGTGGCGAGGTCGGCGTCGGCCAGCGCCGCGCCGGCGACGCGCCGTCCGTGCTCGTCGACGAACCGCTCGAACGCCTCGTGGTCGTCGACGAACCGTTCCCTCGTCGCCTCGTCCGGCCAGGCCCGGTCGCCCGGGTCGTGGGCGAGGAGCACCACATACCTCATGAGGGGCGGTCCTCGGGCTGGACCACCCTGCGCACCTCGATCCCGTCGCCCACCGAGGCAATGATCTGGCAGCACTCCAGCAGGTCGTCCAGGTCGTCGGTCTGCACCTGGTAGAAGCCGCCGACCTGCTCGGTCACCTCGGCGAACGGGCCCTCGGTGACGGCTCCGCCGCCGGGCGGTATGCGGCGCGCCTCACCGGTCCCGTGGAGCTCGGCTCCTCCGGT
>QEUR01000078.1 GCA_003577095.1 Acidobacteriota bacterium | reverse complement strand
GGGAGGAGGAGGGCTTCGACCCCCACGCCCTCTCCGGCAACCTGTGCCGCTGCACCGGCTACCGGCCGATCCTCGACGCGGCGCACGCCCTCGGCGCGCCGGCGCAGGAGGACCCCCTCGCGGACCGGCGCTTGCGGCCGGCCCCCGCGCCGCGGCGGACCCGCCTCGTCGCCGACGGCGCCGAGCTGGTGCGGCCGGCCGACCTGGCCGAGGCCGTGGAGGTCCTCGCGGGCCGCGAGGACGCGCTGCCGGTCGCCGGCTGCACCGACGTCGGGGTGGAGATCACGATCCGCGGGGCCCGCCCGCCGCTCCTGGTCGCCGTCGACCGGCTGCCCGAGCTGCGCGGCCTGGAGGTGGGGCAGGACCGGATCACCATCGGCGCGGCGCTCACGCTCTCGGAGGTCGAGCGCGGGCTCGCGGGGAGGGTCCCGCTGCTCGCCGAGCTCTTCCCGCAGTTCGCCTCCCGCCTCATCCGCAACGGTGCGACGCTCGGCGGCAACCTGGGCACCGCCTCGCCGATCGGCGACGCCGCGCCGGTGCTGCTGGCCCTCGACGCCTCCCTCGTGCTCGCCGGTCCGGGCGGGGAGCGGACGGTGGCGCTGGCCGAATACTTCACCGGCTACCGGCGGACCGTGCGCGCCCGCGAGGAGCTGATCAAGGAGGTCGTCGTGCCGCTGCCCCTCGCCCGCACCACCGCCTTCCACAAGATCGCCAAGCGCCGCTTCGACGACATCTCCAGCGTCGCGGTCGCCTTCGCCCTCGACGTCGTCGACGGCTCGGTGGCGCGCGCCCGGATCGGGCTGGGCGGCGTGGCCGCGACCCCGCTGCGGGCACGGCGCACCGAGGCCGAGCTCGAGGGGCGCACCTGGACCGCCGAGACGGCCCGCGCCGCGGCCGCGGTGCTCGGCACCGAGGGGACGCCGATGTCGGACCACCGGGCCAGCGACCGCTACCGCCGGGCGGTCCTCGAGCAGTCCCTGCTCAAGCTGCACGCGCAGACCACGACGGAGGGGGACCGATGAGCCACCTGTCCGCCCGCCCCGCCGACGCGTCCGTCGGCCTCGCCCGGCCGCACGAGTCCGCCGCTCTCCACGTGACCGGACGCGCGGTCTACACCGACGACCTGACCCCGCGGACCAAGGACGTGCTGCACGCCTGGCCGGTCCAGGCGCCGCACGCCCACGCCCGCGTCACCGGGCTGCGCACCGCGCCGGCGCTCGAGGTCCCCGGCGTGGTCCGGGTGCTCACCGGAGACGACGTGCCCGGGACGAACGACTCCGGGGTGCACGGCGACGAGCCGCTCTTCCCCGAGGAGGTCTGCTTCCACGGCCAGGCGGTGTGCTGGGTCCTGGGCGAGACCCAGGAGGCGGCGCGCCGCGGCGCGGCCGCCGTCGAGGTCGGCTACGAGCCGCTGCCGGCCCTGCTGACCCTGACCGAGGCGATGGAGGCCGGCAGCTTCCAGGGCGCCCGGCCGACGGTGGCCCGCGGCGACGTCGAGGCCGGCCTGGCGCGGGCCGCGCACACCTTCAGCGGCAGCATCGAGATGGCCGGCCAGGAGCACTTCTACCTCGAGACCCACGCCTCGCTCGCGACGGTGGAGGACGACGGCCGTATCTTCGTCCGCTCCAGCACCCAGCACCCCACCGAGACCCAGGAGATCGTCGCCCACGTGCTCGGGCTGGCCAGCCACGAGGTCACCGTGGAGTGCCTGCGGATGGGCGGCGGCTTCGGGGGCAAGGAGATGCAGCCGCACGGCTTCGCCGCCGTGGCCGCGCTCGGCGCGACGCTCACCGGACGGCCGGTCCGGCTCCGTCTGGCCCGGCCGCAGGACCTGACGATGACCGGAAAGCGCCACGGGTTCCACGCCTCGTGGCGGGTCGGCTTCTCCGCCTACGGGCTGCTCGAGGCGCTCGACGTCACGCTCACCTCCGACGGCGGCTGGAGCCTGGACCTGTCCGAGCCGGTGCTGGCCCGGGCCCTGTGCCACGTGGACAACAACTACTGGATCCCCGACGTCCGCCTCCACGGCCGGGTGGCGCGCACGCACAAGACCTCCCAGACGGCCTTCCGCGGCTTCGGCGGGCCGCAGGGCATGCTCGTGCTCGAGGACATCCTCGGCCGGTGCGCGCCGCTGCTGGGACTGGAGCCGCACGAGCTGCGCCGCCGCAACTTCTACGTCGACGGGCAGCGCACGCCGTACGGCCAGGAGATCACCCAGGCCGGGCGCGCGGTCCGCGCATGGGAGCAGGTGACCCGGGACGCGGACCTGGAGCGCCGCCGCGCGGAGGTGGCCGCCTTCAACGCCACGCACGAGCACACCAAGCGCGGCCTGGCGATCACCCCGGTGAAGTTCGGGATCTCCTTCAACTTCACCGCCTTCAACCAGGCCGGCGCCCTCGTCCACGTCTACAAGGACGGCTCGGTGCTGGTCAACCACGGCGGCACCGAGATGGGCCAGGGCCTGCACACCAAGATGCTCCAGGTGGCCGCGACCAGCCTCCGCGTGCCCCTGGAGCGGGTGCGGCTCGCCCCGACCCGCACCGACAAGGTCCCCAACACCTCGGCCACCGCGGCGTCCTCGGGCGCCGACCTCAACGGCGGCGCGGTCAAGGACGCCTGCGAGCAGATCAAGGAGCGGCTGGCCGCGGTGGACGCCGGCCGCGGCCTGCCGTGGGAGGAGCTGGTGCGCACCGCCTACCTGGAGCGGGTCCAGCTGTTCGCCGCCGGCTACTACCGCACCGAGGGCCTGAGCTGGGACGCGACGACCATGCGGGGCACGCCCTTCAAGTACTTCGCGCACGGCGTGGCCGCCGCCGAGGTCGAGGTGGACGGCTTCACCGGTGCCTACCGCACCCGCCGGGTCGACATCGTCCACGACGTCGGCGACAGCCTCTCCCCGCTGGTCGACCTCGGGCAGATCGAGGGCGGCTTCGTCCAGGGCGCCGGCTGGCTCACGCTGGAGGACCTGCGGTGGGACACCGGTGACGGCGAGCACCGCGGGCGCCTCGCGACGCAGTCGGCCAGCACCTACAAGCTGCCGAGCCTGTCGGAGATGCCGGAGGTCTTCAACGTCGCGCTGCTCGAGCGCGCCCACGAGGAGGGCGCCGTCTACGGCTCCAAGGCCGTCGGCGAGCCGCCGCTCATGCTCGCCTTCTCGGTCCGCGAGGCGCTGCGCCAGGCCTGCGCCGCGTTCGGGCCGGTGGGCACCAGCGTCGACCTGGCCAGCCCGGCCACCCCGGAGGCGGTCTTCTGGGCGCTGCAGGAGGCGCGCGCGGGCCACGCGCCGAGCGGCGGCGCCGCCCCGGTCACGCTGCGCGAGCCGGCCACGAGCACGGCCGGGGAGGCCTGAGCCGTGCACTGGGTCCGCGCCGTCGAGCTGCTCCGCGACCGCAGGGAGCCGGGGGTCCTGGTCACCGTGACGCGGGTGCGGGGCCACGCGCCCCGCGACGCCGGCGCCAAGATGGTGGTGGGCGGCGGGCAGACGTGGGGGACGGTCGGCGGCGGCAACCTGGAGGCCGAGGCGGTCGAGCGCGCCCGCGCCCTGCTCGCGGCCTCCGCCGCCGAGCCCGAGGAGCTCACCTCGGCGCTGTCGGACCGCGCCCCCGCCCGGCACGGTATGCAGTGCTGCGGCGGCGAGGTCACCCTCCTGCTCGAGCCGCTCCCCGTGGTGCCCGTGGTCGCCGTCTTCGGCGCCGGCCACGTCGGCCACGAGCTGGCGCGGATCCTGTCCCGGCACGACCTCGACCTGCACCTGGTCGACACCCGTCCCGAGCAGCTGTCCGCCCAGCGCCTCGCCCCGCTCGAGGAGGGCACCGCGCGCATCCTCGCCCACCCGGTGCCGGTCCTGCCCGAGCTGGTGGTCGGCGAGCTCCCACCGGGCGCCCACGTCCTGGTGATGACGCACGACCACGCCGAGGACGCCGCGATCCTCGACGCCGCGCTGCGGGCCGACGGGCCGGCCTGGATCGGGCTCATCGGCTCCTCCGCCAAGTGGGTGCGGCTGCGCCGCCGGCTCCTGGACGCAGGCCTGGCCGAGGAGGACGTCGAGCGCGTCACCACCCCGGTCGGGATCCCGCAGCTGCGCGGCAAGGACCCCGCGACCATCGCCGTCGGCGTCGCCACCGACCTCCTCGTGCGCATCGAGGCGCGCGCCGCGGCCGGGACGCGGCGGTGACGGTCTTCCGCGGCACGGTCCTCGACACGCCCGACGACCCGTTCGCCGGCGGGACGCTGCGGGCTGAGGAGGACGCGGGCCTGGTGGAGCGGGGTGGGACGATCGTGGCGCGCGGGCCCTTCGCGCTGGTGCGGACGGCATACCCCGACGACGAGGTGGTGGACCTGCGCGGGGGACTGGTCCTGCCGGGCCTGGTCGACACGCACGTGCACTTCCCGCAGGTGCGCGTCATCGGCGCCCTCGGCATGCCGCTGCTGGAGTGGCTGGAGAGCTGCGCCCTGCCGGAGGAGGCCCGGCTCGCCGACCACCGCTACGCCCTGGGAGTGACGCGCGACCTGGTCGGCGGGCTGGTCCGGGCCGGGACGACGACGGCGCTCGTCTTCGGGTCGCACTTCGCCGCGGCCGTCGACGCGCTGTTCGCCGAGGCCGACCGGGTGGGGCTGCGGGTCACGAGCGGTCTCGTCGTCAGCGACCGCGCGCTGCGTCCCGACCTGCTCACCACGCCGCAGCGCGCCCACGACGAGGGCCTGGAGCTCGCCCGTCGCTGGCACGGGGTGCGCCGCTCCAGGTATGCCGTCACGCCGCGCTTCTCGCTCTCGTGCAGCGCGGAGCTGCTCGCCTCGTGCGCCGTGCTGCAGGAGAGCGTGCCCGGGTCGTGGTTCACCTCGCACCTCAACGAGAGCGTCCAGGAGGTCGACACCGTGCGCCGGCTCTTCGTCGACGCCGACCACTACCTGCACACCTACGCGGGCCACGGGCTGGTGGGGGCGCGCAGCGTGCTGGCCCACAACGTCCACCCGACGACCGAGGAGCTGGTCCTCCTAGCCGCCGCGGGCGCGAGCGTGGCGCACTGCCCGAGCAGCAACTCGGCGCTGGGCAGCGGGCTCTTCCCGCTGCGCGACCATCTCGAGCACGGCGTGCACGTGGCGCTGGGCTCCGACGTCGCCGCCGGCACCGGCTTCTGCCTCCTCAAGGAGGGGCTGCAGGCCTACTTCGTCCAGCAGCTGCTGGGGGAGCGCGGCTCGCCGCTGACCGCGGCGCACCTGCTGCACCTGGCGACCGCGGCCGGCGCCGAGGCGCTGGGCCTGGCCGACCGGGTGGGTCAGCTCTCGGTCGGCCACGAGCTGGACCTGGTGTGGCTGCGGCCGGAGCCGGGCTCGACGCTCGACGTCGCCCTGGCGCACGCCCGCTCGTCCGAGGACGCCCTGGCCAAGACCTTCGCGCTCGGCTCCAGCGCGGACGTCGCCGGCACCTGGGTGGCGGGCCGGCAGCTCGCCGCTGCAGTGCCCCTGCGCGCCTGACCGCGTGCCTCAGCGGCCCCCGAGGACGCCGGAGAAGAAGCCGAGCGCGAGGAGGAGGAAGACCACCGCCAGCGCGGCGGCGACCAGCCGGACCACCCCGAGGGGCAGGAGAGCCACGACAGCGAGGACGAGGCTGATGAGGCCGGTCTGCTGGGTCGACCGCATCCGGGTGGCACCCGCCGCGTCCCCGGGGTCGTAGCCGCGCACCGTGACCCAGGCCAGCAAAAGAGCCGCGACGACGGCGACGACGACGGAGACGGACCTGACGACGGCGGGGCTCATGGCTCCATCCTGCACGCCCGGGCCCGGTGCCGCGTCACGGCAGGCCGGCCAGGTAGTCCTCGACGAGCTCCTGCATCGCCGCCTGGCCCTCGGCGTTGGGGTGGAAGGCCTCGGGCTGGAAGGCTCGGTTCTCGCCGACCCCGAAGGACAGGATCCACGGGTCGTCGCTGCCCACGCCGTGCCCGTCGAAGGCCTCGCTCGGGTCGATGAAGTGCACGCCCTCCTCGCGGGCCACGCGGGCCATCATCGCGTTGAGCAGCTCGCCCTTCTCGTTGGCCCACATGGCGTCGTCGTGGCTCAGGGTGGAGAAGTTCCCGCCGTAGGCCTCGTCGAACAGGGGCGGGTAGCCCATGTGCACGATGTGCGCGCCGTCCGCGGACTGCTCGCGCAGGTGCCGGTACATCGCGCGCAGGTCGGCCTCCAGGTGGGCCATGCGCACCTCCATCCGGGTGCGGCCCTGCGGGTCGTCGGGGTCCACCCCGTCCCAGTGCGCCTGGCAGTCCTCCATCCCGCCGTGCAGCTGGTTGCAGCTCGTGAGGACCTCGCCGAAGCCCATGTCGTTGCCGCCCATCGAGACGAAGATCATCGAGGTGTCCTCGTCGACGACCTCGCCCTGGGGGCCCTCCCCGTCGTTCCCGTCGTGGTTGTCGTTCTCCACGTCGTCGGTGACGGCGCCCGAGCAGGCCTCGAAGGAGTAGTTGCCGGGCCAGTGCGCGTCCCCGATCCCGACTCCCCACGCGTTGGCGGACCGGTGGCACCGGTTCTCCGGCACGTCGTTGTTCCACAGGTTGTCCCACCAGCTGGGGCCCCGGTCGGATTCCTCGGTGTAGTCGCCGGCGCCCTCGCCCGAGCCGTAGCTGTCACCCACGAAGACCATCGGGCCGGAGGTGACGTCGTCGTAGGTCCAGCGCCGGTCCTTGTAGGGGATCTCCTCCTGGGTGGCCGGCGTCTCCTCGCCGCCCGCCACGACCTGCTCGGGGGCGACGCACTCGGCGGAGGCGCCGGGGAGCGTGGCGTAGGCCTGGCAGAGCTTGTGCGCGACCCGCGGGCCCAGCAGGTCGTTGGTGCCTGCGGCGACGAGCGCGGTGCCCAGCACGACCCCGACGAGCATGACCGCACCGGCGTACTCGAGGCTGCCGGCGCCCCGCTCGTCGAGCCGGCGGACGTCGAGCCGGCGGAGCCAGCCGCGGACCCGCCGGAGGAGGGAGGTCATCGCCCCTCACCCCGCACGGCCCCGACGAGCAGATCCGGGTCCGCCGGCGCGCCCAGCGAGCCGTAGGCGGAGACCCAGTGCCAGCCGCCGTCCACGTCGCGCAGGGCGTTGTGGCGGACCAGGCCGGCTCCCTCGGTCGTCTCGGTCCAGCCGACCCACGGCTCCGGGAGGCCCTCCAGCGGCGTGACCGTCACCTCGTAGTCGCCGCTGCCGGAGGCCACCTCCGTGCCGTCCTCGTCGACGCCGAAGCCGTCGCACCCCTCGAGCGCGTCCGCGACCTGCTCGGCGATGCCCTCACCGGCCCGCCCGGCGAACAGGTGCACCTCGCTGGTCAGGTAGGTGAACTCCTCGACCAGTCCCCAGCGGCGGTGCGCCGCGTCCCGGGGCTGGACCGGGTCCAGCTGGACGCCGCAGACGGTCTGGACGAACATCGGCCCGTCCGCCTCGACGACCTGCCAGCCGTCCCCCAGGGGCGGGTCGGTCAGCAGCTGCGGCTCGGCCGAGCCGTCACCGTCGGTCATGGCGGCGTGGAAGGCGTCCCCCTCCCCGCGCAGCTCGACGAAACCGGGCGGTGCGTTGGAGCCGGCCACCGGGATGTCCGTGGTGGCCGGCTCCTCCGCCGTCCCCGCCCGCTCCTGCTCGGAGCGGGCTGCTGCCGCGCCCGGTGCACCTTCGTCCCTTAAGGTTCCCGCACCGGGCACGGCAGCGTCGGCTTCGGACGCGGACTGCGTGGTGCTGCCACCCACCGGCTCCCCTCCGCACGCGCTGAGCGCTGTCCCGAGCGCCAGCAGCGTGACCATCAGGTGGCCGCGTGTCCGCATCGTCAGTCCCCTTCTTGCCGACATGCCAGTGACGCTACGAGAGGCGAGGGTCCCGGCACGAGGGCCGCAAGACCCCTCCGTGGTCCCCACTTCCGGCGCGGTGCACAGGGACCTTCGGCCCCACGGCGACGCGTGCGGCGGTGCGGTCCACGACGCCCCGGGACCTACACTCGGACGCATGCCCACCCGCTCTGTCGCCGTCGTCACGCTCGGCTGCACCCGCAACGAGGTCGACTCCGAGGAGCTCGCCGGCCGGCTCGCCGCCGAGGGCTGGACCCTCGTCGAGGACGCCGCGGAGGCCGACGTCGCCGTGGTCAACACCTGCGGCTTCGTCGAGCAGGCCAAGAAGGACTCGATCGACGCGCTCCTGGAGGCCAACGACCTCAAGCGCACCGGCCGCACCCAGAAGGTGGTGGCGGTGGGCTGCATGGCAGAGCGCTACGGCGCACGGCTGGCGGCCGAGCTGCCGGAGGCCGACGCGGTGCTGGGCTTCGACTCCTACGCCGACATGTCCGGCCACCTGCAGCGGATCCTGGCCGGGGAGCGGCCCGAGTCGCACGTGCCCCGGGACCGGCGCACGCTGCTCCCGCTCGCCCCGGCCGCACGGCATACCACCAAGGGGTCCGTCGCCCTCCCCGGCCACCAGCAGGAGCCGACGGTCCCGCTCGAGGACGTGGCGCCCGCCTCCGGTCCGCGGGTGGTCCGCGCCCGGCTCGACGGCCGCCCGTGGGCCCCGCTGAAGATCGCCTCCGGGTGCGACCGCCGCTGCGCGTTCTGCGCGATCCCGATGTTCCGCGGCAGCTTCGTCTCCCGGGCGCCGGAGGAGATCCTGGCCGAGGCGCGCTGGCTGGGCGAGCGCGGCGTCAAGGAGATCTTCCTCGTCAGCGAGAACACCACCTCCTACGGCAAGGACCTCGGCGACCTGCGGCTCGTCGACGCGCTGCTGCCGGCCCTGACCGAGGTCGAGGGGATCCAGCGGGTGCGGGTGTCCTACCTCCAGCCGGCCGAGATCCGGCCGGACCTGCTCGACACGATGGCGCGCACGCCGGGGGTGGCGCCCTACTTCGACATCTCCTTCCAGCACGCCAGCGCCCCGCTGCTGCGCCGGATGCGCCGCTTCGGGGGGCGGGAGCCGTTCCTCGCGCTGCTGGACCAGGTCCGCGAGCGGCTGCCGGAGGCCGGCGTGCGGACCAACGTCATCGTCGGCTTCCCCGGGGAGACGGAGGAGGACCTCGCCGAGCTCACCGACTTCCTGGAGGCAGCGCGGCTGGACGTCGTGGGGGTCTTCGGCTACTCCGACGAGGACGGCACCGAGGCGGAGGGGCTCGACGGCAAGCTGGACGCGGACACGGTCCGGGCGCGGGTCGAGGAGGTCAGCGCCCTCGTGGAGGAGCTGACCGCCCAGCGCGCCGAGGACCGGGTCGGCACCGACGTCGAGGTGCTCGTCGAGGGCGAGGAGGACGGCCGCCTCGTCGGTCGCGCGGGCCAGCAGGGACCGGACGTCGACGGGGTCACCTACCTCGAGCCACCGCAGCCGGGTATGCCGTCCCCCGCCGTCGGCGAGATCGTCACCGCCCGGGTGGTGGGCACCGAGGGCGTCGACCTCGTCGCCGTGGCCGGGGAGGCGTCCCGGTGATCGGCCCGCACGACCCCGACGCGCCCGACCCGGTCGGCGCGGCCGTCGCGCCGCAGCCGTCGGCGTGGAACCTGCCCAACGCGCTGACCGTGCTGAGGATCGTGCTCGTGCCGGTCTTCGTCTGGCTGCTGATGCGCGGCGGGCCGGCCCCGGAGGAGCCCTCCGGGGCGTGGAGCGCCGACCGGTGGTGGGCCACCGTCGTCTTCGTCGTGGCGATCGTCACCGACTGGATCGACGGCGACCTGGCCCGGCGCCGGGGGCTGATCACGGCCTTCGGCAAGCTGATGGACCCGATCGCGGACAAGGCGCTCGTGGGCTCGGCGCTGGTCTGCCTGTCGCTGCTGGGCGAGCTGCCCTGGTGGGTCACCGTGGTGATCCTCGTGCGCGAGGTGGGGATCACCCTGATGCGCTTCGTGGTGATCCGGCGCGGCGTGATCCCGGCGAGCCGCGGCGGCAAGCTCAAGACCGTGCTCCAGGCGGTCGGCCTCATCCTCATGCTCGCCCCGCTGGGTGGGCTGCTCAGCACCGTCGGGCTCTGGACCATGTACGCCGCCGTGGTGGTCACCGCCGTCACCGGCGTGGACTACCTGCGGCAGGCCCTCTCCCGGCGCCCCGTCGCCCAGCCATGAGCCAGGACCGCGTCGCCGCGCGGGTGGTCGCCCTGCTCGACGGGGCGTCCGCGACGGTGGCGGTGGCGGAGTCGCTGACCGGGGGCCTGGTGGCGGCGGCCCTCACCGACGTGCCCGGCGCGAGCGCTGTCCTGCCCGGCGCGGTGGTCGCCTACGCCCCGGAGGTCAAGGTCTCGGTCCTCGGCGTGCCGCAGCAGGTGGTCGACGAGCACGGGGTGGTCTCGCGCGAGTGCGCGCTCGCGATGGCCGAGGGCGTGCGGCGGCGGCTCGGTGCGGACTGGGGCGTCGCCACGACCGGGGTGGCCGGGCCGGGCCCGAGCGACGGTCATCCGGCCGGCACGGTGCACGTCGCGGTGGTCGGGGAATCGCGGCGTGTGCACCGGGCGTTGAACCTGTTCGGAGACCGTCCGACCGTCCGCACCAGGACGGTGGAGGCGGTGCTGGACCTGCTCGAGGACACTGTGCGCGACACGTTGTCCGGGCCGGGAGGTACGGTAGAGACCTCGTCGCACGACGGGGACGAAGGAGCGGAGGAGGGTTGACCATGGTGCTGCTACGACGCGAGCTGGGCGACGTGCTGCGCGAGAGGCGGCAGGGCCAGGGGCGCACGCTGCGCGAGGTCAGCTCGCAGGCCTCGTGCTCCCTCGGCTACCTCTCCGAGGTCGAGCGCGGCGAGAAGGAAGCCTCCTCCGAGCTGCTCGCCTCGATCTGCAGGGCCCTGGACGTGCCCCTGTCGGAGATGCTGTCCGAGGTCGCCGACCGGGTCAACCTGGCCGAGGCCGCCGAGCGGCAGATGTCGGCCGTGCTGGCCGACGGGCTGGCCAAGCCGCTGCGTCGCCGTCAGGTGCCCTCACGCGGCACGGTCGTCTCCGCCGCCTGAGCGCCTCTTCGCCGCCTCAGTCCTCTCCGCTGCCTGAGCG
>QEUR01000077.1 GCA_003577095.1 Acidobacteriota bacterium | reverse complement strand
GCCAGGCCGCCAGCAACTGGCGCGGATTCCGCAGCAATCCGCGCGTCCGGAGGTTTGGCTTGCTGGACCACCGACTTCGTTCCATAACGTGAGTCCATGACGCGGTTCATCTTCATCACCGGCGGCGTGGTTTCCTCTCTCGGCAAGGGTCTCTCGGCAGCAGCGCTCGGCGCGCTGCTGCAGGCGCGGGGCTTCACCGTGCGCCTGAGGAAGCTCGATCCGTATCTGAACGTCGATCCGGGCACGATGAGCCCGTATCAGCACGGCGAAGTCTACGTCACCGACGACGGCGCCGAGACCGACCTCGACCTCGGCCACTACGAGCGCTTCACCGGCGTGCCGTCCAAGCGTGGCGACAACGTCACCACCGGGCGGATCTATTCGACCGTGATCGCGCGGGAGCGGCACGGCGACTATCTGGGGGCGACCGTCCAGGTCATTCCGCATGTCACCGACGCCATCAAGGAATTCGTTCTCGCGGATACCGGCGACGCCGATTTCGTGCTCTGCGAGATCGGCGGCACGGTGGGCGACATCGAAAGCCTGCCGTTCCTGGAGGCGATCCGGCAGCTCGGCAACGAGTTGGGGCGGGAGCGCAGCCTGTTCGTGCACCTCACCTTGCTGCCCTGGATCCCCTCGGCGGGCGAGCTCAAGACCAAGCCGACGCAGCATTCGGTGAAGGAGCTGCTCGGCGTCGGGATCCAGCCCGACATCCTGCTCTGCCGCTGCGACCGGGAGATCCCGCCGGAATCGCGCCGGAAGATCGCGCTGTTCTGCAACCTGCGGCCGGAGCGCGTGATCCCGGCCCTCGACGTCGACACGATCTACCAGGTGCCGATCGCCTATCACGGCCAGGGCTTCGACACCGAGGTGTGCAGGCATTTCGGCCTGCCCTCCGACCCGCCCGATCTCGGGCGCTGGCACCACATCGTCGAGCGGGTGCGCGCGCCGGAGGGCGAGGTGTCGATCGCCGTCGTCGGCAAGTACACTTCGCTGCTCGACTCCTACAAGTCGCTGGCCGAGGCTCTGGTCCATGGCGGGATCGCCAATAACGCCCGCGTCAACCTGAACTGGATCGACTCCCAGGTCTTCGAATCGGAGGACGCCGTTCATTACCTCGAGGACGTCCACGGCATCCTGGTACCGGGCGGCTTCGGCGAGCGCGGGGCGCAGGGCAAGATCCAAGCCGCCTGCTTCGCGCGCGAGCGCCAGGTGCCCTATTTCGGCATCTGCTTCGGCATGCAGATGGCGGTCATCGAGGCGGCGCGGAACCTCGCCGGCATCGAGAAGGCGGGCTCGACCGAATTCGGGCCCTGCGAGGAGCCGGTGGTCGGGCTGATGACCGAGTGGCTGCGCGGCAACGAGGTGGTGCGCCGCAGCGCCGGCAGCGATCTCGGCGGCACGATGCGGCTCGGCGCCTATGAGTGCATGCTGCAGCCCGGCAGCCAGGTGCGGGACATCTACGGCGCCGATCGCATCAGCGAGCGCCACCGGCATCGCTACGAGGTGAACATCAACTACAAGGACCGGCTGGAGCAGGTGGGCTTGCGCTTCTCCGGCCTGTCGCCCGACGGGGTGCTGCCCGAGATCGTCGAGCTGCCGGAGCATCCCTGGTATATCGGCGTGCAGTTCCATCCGGAGCTGAAGTCGAAACCCTTCGACCCGCACCCGCTCTTCACGTCCTTCATCAAGGCCGCGATCGAGCAGAGCCGGCTGGTGTGACGATGACCGGGCCCCGCCACGTCACGGTCGGCAACATCATCATCGGCAACGACCAGCCCCTGGCGCTGATCGCCGGGCCCTGCCAGCTCGAATCCCGGGCCCATGCCCAGGAGATGTGCCACGCGCTGGTCGAGATGACCGGCCGGCTCGGCATGGGGCTGATCTACAAGACGTCCTTCGACAAGGCGAACCGCACCAGCGCGAGCACGCCGCGCGGGCTCGGGCTCGAGAAGAGCCTGCCCATCCTGGCGGAGCTCAGGGAGGCCTTCGGCTGCGCCGTCCTGACCGACGTGCATCTGCCCGAGCAATGCAAGCCCGTGGCCGAAGCGGTCGACGTGCTGCAGATCCCGGCCTTCCTGTGCCGGCAGACCGACCTCCTGATGGCGGCGGGCGAGACCGGCCGCGCGGTCAACGTGAAGAAGGGGCAGTTCCTGGCGCCCTGGGACATGAGGAACGTGGCGGCGAAGATCGCCCAGACCGGGAACGAGAACATCCTGCTCTGCGAGCGCGGGGCGAGCTTCGGCTACAACACGCTCGTCTCCGACATGCGCAGCCTGCCGATCATGAAGGAGACCGGCTATCCCGTCGTGTTCGACGCCACCCATTCGGTGCAGCAGCCGGGCGGGCAGGGCACGTCGAGCGGCGGCCAGCGCGAGTTCGTGCCGGTTCTGGCCCGCGCCGCCGTGGCGATCGGCGTCGCCGCGGTGTTCATGGAAACCCACCAGGACCCGGACCGCGCGCCGAGCGACGGGCCGAACATGGTGCACCTGAAGGAGATGCCGGCGCTGCTCGGCACGCTCACGGAGTTCGACCGTCTGGCCAAGTCGCGCCCGGTCTAGCCGACGCGACAAGCGGCGGTGCGGCCCCTCATCCCTCGACGGGCTCAGGATGAGGGATGGGAGAGAGAAAGGCTCCAGTGTACGCCTCGTCCTGAGCCTGTCGAAAGGCGAGGCGTCGGTGCAGGTCAGGCAGAGGCATCATGACGATCGAGCTTATCCGCCGCTTCGCGCGCAACAATGCGTGGTCGAATCATCGGCTGTTGAAGGCCTGCGCCGGGCTGTCCGAGGCCGAGTACAAGGCCCGGCGCACCAGCTTCTTCCCGTCGATCCACCTGACGCTCAATCACATCCTGCTGGTCGACTGGTACTATTACGACGCGCTGGCCGAAGGCGGCCGCGCGCTGGAGCTCTACGCGCTGAGCGACGAGCCCTGCGCGACCTTCGCGGAGCTCGATGCCGCGCAGCGGGAGAGCGATCGCAAGCTGGTCGCCTTCTGCGACGGAATCGGCGAGCCCGATCTCGCCCGCAAGGTCGCCGTGATCCGCCCGGCCGGGCGGTACGAGGAGACGATCGGCGACCTCCTCAGCCATCTCTTCGTGCATCAGATCCACCATCGCGGCCAGGTCCACGCCATGCTGGCCGGGACCGCCGTGGAGCCGCCGCAGCTGGACGAGTTCTTCCTGGAGCAGGACGCTCCCTTGCACGCGCAGGAGCTACGGGAGATCTCTCTGCAGCCGTGACGGCGCCCAGCCGGCCGGCATGTAGACGCGCTCCTGCGTTTCCTCCTCGGGCAGCCCGGCGCCGCAATCCGACCAGCGGAGGCGGCTTTCCACCCCGTAGTGATGATCGGGCGCGAACCGCTCCGGCTCGTCGAGGCTGCCGGCCATGAGGGCGATCGTCTCGCCGCCCAGATAGTGCAGGAAGAGCGGCGCGCCGCAGGTGCCGCA
This sequence comes from Acidobacteriota bacterium, assembly GCA_003577095.1. Taxonomy (GTDB): domain Bacteria; phylum Actinomycetota; class Actinomycetes; order Actinomycetales; family Dermatophilaceae; genus Ornithinicoccus. The sequence continues at coordinate 7,612 of QEUR01000077.1, read as the reverse complement.
GAAGCCGCGCTGCGCGATGTCGGAGGAGCGGTGGACGCTGGGCAGCTGCCCGCTCCACTGCACATCGTCCTTCTCGAACCAGACGAGGACGGCGAAGGGCCCGCCCGTAGCGTGCCGGCAGATCCGGCAATGGCAGTAATGGACCGAGCGCGGCATCCCCTCCGCGCAGTACCGCACCAGCCCGCAGAGACATCCGCCTGTCGTTACCACGGCAGCTCACTCCGCCGCGCTCAGCCGTTCCTCCCTGTAACTCCCGCCGCGCAAAAAGGCTTCATCCGGCGAACCGGGCAGCTTGCGCGCCCCGGCCCGCCTCGATGACGACGGCGCGGCTGGACGCCGCCCTCACCGCCCGCGGCCTCGCCCGGTCCCGGACCCAGGCGCAGGCACTGGTGCGCGACGGGTGCGTGCGCGTCGACGGCACGGTGGTGAGGAAGGCATCCACCCAGGTCGGGCCGGCAGCCACGCTCGAGGTGGTGACCGGCGGCGCCGCGGGCGAGTCCGCCTGGATCTCCCGGGGCTGGGTGGGGCGCGGCGCGCTCAAGCTCGAGCACGCGCTGCGGACGTGGGGACCGGCGGGGCTCGAGGTGGCCGACCGGTCGTGCCTGGACGTCGGAGCCTCGACCGGCGGCTTCACGCAGGTCCTCCTCGTCCACGGTGCGCGCCGGGTCGTCGCCCTCGACGTCGGTCACGACCAGCTCGACGCCCGGCTCCGTGCCGACCCGCGGGTGGTCGACCTTCCCGGCACCAACATCCGCGACACCACGGTGCACGACCTCGGCGGACCGGTCGACGTCGTCGTCTCCGATCTGTCCTTCATCTCCCTGCGTCTCGTGGTCCCGCTGCTCCCGCCCCTGTGCACCCACGACGCCGACGTCGTCCTGCTCGTCAAGCCGCAGTTCGAGGTCGGGCGCGAGGGGGTGGGCCGCGGAGGCGTCGTGCGCTCGGCCGCGGCCCGCGCCGGCGCCCTCGCCGCGGTGCTCGACAGCGTCGGCTCCGCGGGCCTGGCCGTGGGCGGGGTGGAGCGTTCGCCGGTCGTCGGGGGCTCCGGCAACGTCGAGTACCTGCTCTGGCTGCGGCCCCGTCGGACCGGCATGATTGGCTGGGGTCTCGGACCGGATGAGCTGGCCGCGAGGTGCCGCGACCTGAGCCAGGAGGAGGAACGATGAGCCGACGCATCATGCTCGTGACGCACCCGACGCGGCCAGAGGTCCCCGACCTGGCCGCCGAGTTCGCCGAGCGGCTGGCCGATCACGGCATCCAGGTCGAGGTCGTCCCCGAGGCTCCTCCGTCGCACGAGGTGGTCGGGCCGGACCACCTGGCCGGCACCAGGGCGGCGGTCGGCACCAAGAGCCCCGTGCCGCCGCACGTGGACGCCACCGGCAGCGAGCTGGTCGTCGTCTTCGGCGGTGACGGAACCATCCTGCGGGGGGCCGAGATCGCCCGGCCCGCCGGGGTTCCGCTCCTGGGCGTCAACATGGGGCGCGTCGGCTTCCTGGCGGAGGCCGAGCGGGACGACATCGAGACCGTGGTCGACCGCATCGTCCGCCGCGAGTACCACGTCGAGCACCGGATGACGGTCGAGGTCGAGGTGCTGCACGACGGGCACGCCGTGAGCCGCAACTGGGCGCTCAACGAGGTGTCGGTGGAGAAGTCCGCCCGCGAACGGATGCTGGAGGTCGCCGTCGAGGTGGACGGCCGCCCCCTGTCCACGTGGGGCTGCGACGGCGTCGTGATGTCCACGCCCACCGGGTCGACGGCCTACGCCTTCTCCGCCGGGGGCCCCGTCGTGTGGCCCGGGGTCGAGGCCCTGCTGCTCGTGCCGATCTCGGCGCACGCGCTCTTCGCCCGCCCGCTGGTGCTGGGCCCCCGGTCGCACCTGGCCGTGGAGGTCGTCCCGCACTCCTACGTCAGCGGCGTCATGTGGTGCGACGGCCGACGCACGGTCGAGCTGCCCCCCGGGGCACGGATCGAGGTGCAGCGCTCCGACACCCCGGTGCTGGTGGTCCGGTTCTCCACCGAACCGTTCACCGACCGGCTCGTCAAGAAGTTCGCGCTGCCGGTCACCGGGTGGCGCGGCCCCGCCGTCGCCGGCGAGGGGACCACCGTCCAGGGCGATGCCCCGTGACCCTGCGCCGGATCAGGATCCAGGGGCTGGGCGTCATCGACGACGTCGAGCTGGAGCTGAGCGACGGGCTCAACGTCATCACCGGCGAGACCGGCGCGGGCAAGACCATGGTGGTCAGCGGTCTGGGGCTGCTGCTCGGTGCCAGGGCGGACGCGGGGCTCGTGCGCAGCGGCGCCGCGCGCGCCGTGGTCGAGGGTGAGGTCGACGTGCCACCCGGACATGCCGCGGCCGTCCGCGTCGAGGAGGCCGGGGGAGACACTTCGGACGGGCTGCTGCTGGCCCGTACGGTCGCCGCCGAGGGACGCTCGCGGGCCCACGTGGGGGGCCGCTCGGCCCCCGTCGCGGTCCTGACCGAGGTGGGTGAGCACCTCGTCGCCGTCCACGGGCAGGCCGACCAGTGGCGCCTGCGGGACGCCGAGCAGCACCGGGTGCTGATCGACGACGCAGGCGGGGCGGAGGTGGCCGACGCGCTCACGGCATACCAGGAGGTGTTCGACTCCTGGACCGCCGGGCAGCGCCGGCTGACCGAGCTCGTCCGCACCTCCACCGAGCGCAGCATGCGGGTGAGCATGCTGCGGGCCGCCCTGGAGGAGATCTCCGCGGCACAGGTGCAGGAGGGCGAGGAGGACGCCCTGCGCGCGGAGTCCGAACGGCTCACCCACGTCGAGGAGCTGCGCTCGAGCTCGATGATGGCGCACGACACGCTCGTCGGCGGCGACGACCCCGGCGACGAGCGGCCCAGCGTGGCCGCGCTGCTGGCCGCGGCCGGTTCGGCGCTCGCCCCCGTCGCGGGCCACGACGAGGAGCTGGCCGCGCTGCGCACCCGGCTGGACGAGGTCGCCTACCTCAGCTCCGACCTCGCCGCGGACCTGGCCGCCTACGGGACCGCCATCGAGGTCGACGAGGAGCGCCTGGCCGAGGTCCACGCCCGCCGGGCCGAGCTGGGGACGCTGCTGCGCAAGTACGGCGGCAGCACCGCCGCCATGCTGGAGCTCGGCCGCGGCTTCGCCGCCGAGCTCGCCCAGATCGACGTCTCCGACGACGAGCTGGCTGCGCTGGAGGAGCAGGTCGCCTCCCTGCGCGTCGAGGTGGGGCGCGCGGGCGAGGTGCTGACCGCCGCCCGGCAGGCCACCGCCGCCCGCGTCGCGCGCGAGGTCACCCAGGAGCTGGAGCACCTGGCGATGGGCACGGCCGAGGTGACCGTCCACGTCGAGCCGCGCTGGGTGAGGGACGGCAGCGGCGAGCACCGCCCCGGCGGGGCGCAGGACGGTCCGGAGCCGGCTCCCGACGGCGGCCGGGGAGCCGGAGACGGGTCGGCGCCGAGCGTGCCGGTCGGCGAGGGGCGCTGGGCGCTCGCGCGGCGCAACGGGCTGGACGAGGTCGAGATCCGGCTGGCCGCCAACCCGGGTGCGCCCGCGCGGTCGGTCACGCGCGCGGCCTCCGGCGGCGAGCTGTCCCGCGTGATGCTGGCCCTGGAGCTGGTCTGCGGCGGCACGGTCCCCACCTACGTCTTCGACGAGGTGGACGCCGGCGTCGGCGGCAGCGCCGCCCTGGATCTCGGGGCCCGGCTGGCCCGGCTGGCCCGGACCACCCAGGTCGTGGTCGTCACCCACCTGGGACAGGTCGCGGCCTACGCCGACCGCCACCTGGTGGTCCGCAAGAGCACCGACGGCCAGGTCACCAGCTCCGGTGTCGTCCTCGTCGAGGGCGAGGAGCGGGAGGCGGAGGTGGCACGCATGCTCGGCGGCGTCGCCGACTCCGGCGCGGCGATCGAGCATGCCCGGGAGCTGCTGGCCCGCCGTGCGACGATGGCCTGATGGTCACGCTGCGACGCGCCCCGCGGGGGCACGACGAGCCGACCGGTCCCGTGTCCGGTCCGCTGCGCGTCGACCCCCGCACCAAGAACCTGACCAAGCGGCTGCAGCCCGGCGACGTGGCGGTCATCGACCACGACGACCTCGACCAGGTCAGCGCGCACGCGCTCGTCGCCTGCCGGCCGGTGGCGGTCGTCAACGCGGCGCCCAGCACGACCGGCGCCTACCCCAACCGCGGCCCGCAGATCGTCCTCGACGCGGGCATCCCGCTCGTCGACATGTGCGGCCCGGAGGTGATGCGGCTCACCGAGGGCAGCCTGGCCACCCTCGAGGGCGAGGAGGTGCACGTCGACGGCGAGGTGGTCGCGCGCGGGGTCCGGCTGACCAAGGCGCTCGTCGCGGCCCAGATGGAGGACGCCCGCGCCAACCTCTCCGAGCAGATCGAGGCCTTCTCGGAGAACACCATGGAGTACCTGCGCGCCGAGCGCCAGCTGCTCATCGACGGCATCGGCCTGCCCGAGCTGCGCACCCAGCTCGAGGGTCGCTACGTGCTCGTGGTCGTGCGCGGCTACCGCTACAAGGAGGACCTGCAGACCCTTCGGCCGTTCGTCCGCGAGGCCCGCCCGGTCCTCATCGGCGTCGACGGCGGGGCGGACGCGCTGCTGGAGCAGGGACTGCGGCCCGACCTCATCGTCGGCGACATGGACTCGGTCTCCGACGCCGCCCTGACCAGCGGCGCCGAGCTGGTCGTGCACGCCTACCGCGACGGGCGGGCCCCGGGGCTGGAGCGCGTCCAGGCGCTCGGCATCACCGACGCGGTCGTGCTGCCGGCCCCGGGGACCAGCGAGGACATCGCGATGCTGCTCGCCGACGACAAGGGAGCCGACCTCATCGTCGCGGTCGGCACGCACGCGACCCTCGTGGAGTTCCTCGACAAGGGACGCCAGGGCATGGCGAGCACCTTTCTCACCCGCCTGCGGGTGGGCAGCAAGCTCGTCGACGCCAAGGGGGTCAGCCTGCTCTACCGCACGCGGATCTCCTCCTTCTCCCTCGTCTGGCTGGTCCTCGCCGGGCTGTTGGCGCTGGTCGTGGCGCTGGCCGCCACCCCTGGGGGTCGGGCCTTCTTCGGCGTGCTGGCCGTACGATGGGACGACCTGTGGGCCTGGTTCGAGGGAATGTTCTAGTTGATCGACTTCCGCTACCACGTGGTCTCGCTCGTCGCCGTCTTCATCGCGCTCGCGGTGGGGATCGCGCTGGGCGCCGGACCCCTGCGCGAGGGACTGTCCTCCACCCTGGAGAGCGAGGTCTCCCAGCTGCGCGAGGAGCGCACCGTGCTGCGCGAGCAGGTGGACGCTGCCGACGCCCGCGCCGCCGCTCGCGAGCAGGCCTTCGGCAGGGTGAGCACCCGCGTCCTCGAGGGCACCCTCAGCGGCGTGAGCGTCGGTGTCGTCACGCTGCCGGGGGCGGACCGCAACACGATCGACGAGCTCGAGGACCGGCTCTCCACCGCCGGGGCGGACCTGGCGCTCAGCGTGGACGTGTCGGACGACTGGGCCGACACCGAGCCCGACGAGGCACGCACGGAGGCCCTGGACTCGGTCCGGGAGCTGGTGCGGGTCCCGGAGCCCCGCGAGGGGGCGGCCACGGAGGTGGGCACCGCGCTGGCCGCCGTCCTGGCCGGGGCCGACCAGCCGGGCGACCTCGGCGCGTGGCGGCGGGCCGCAACCATCCTCGAGGACGAGGGGCTGGTCGACCTCACCTGGCACGACGCCACCAGCGACTCCTTCACCGACCGGCGCCCGCCGGACACCCTCGTCGTGGTCAGCGGCGGTCTGGACGCCGCCGCGGTCGAGGAGCCGGCGGGGGAGGAGGCGCTGGCCACCCGTCTCGACCTGGTCGACGGGCTCGCCGAGCTGGACGTGCCGACCGTCGTCGCCGGGCAGGGCACCGAGAAGGCACCCCAGGAGGGCGAGGACCACCTCGACCCGCTGGTGGGCGCGGTGCGCGACGACCGAGGCCTGGCCCAGCAGGTCTCGACGGTCGACAACCTCGAGCACGTGACCGGCCAGGTCGCCACCGCGATGGCGCTGGCCTGGGCCCTGGACGGCCGGGCCGGCCACTACGGGCTGGGGCGGCTCGCGGACGCCTCGCTGCCGCAGGTGCCGCCGGTGCGCACGGTGTCGGTGGGCGTGCCCGTCCCCGACCCGACCGGGGACGACGGCCAGGACGGCAGCGGGCAGACCCAGGACGAGGGAACCGACGCCGGCGATGCCGGCGGCCAGGCCGACGGGGAGGGCGCCGACGGGGAGGAGGCAGCCGGGGAGGGGGGCACCGGTGACGCGGGGGCCGACGGGACCCAGGAGGACGGGGCGCTCGGCGACCTGCTGCCCGACCCTGCGGCGACGACGTCGTCGTGAGGCCGACCTCCCTCGCGCTGACGGCGGGCGTGGCCGCGGCGGCCACCGCCGCCGTGCTGCGCACCGAGCGCCGCGGACGGCTGCCTGGCGCCCACCGCTGGCGGAGGACCAACCACGCCGGCGCGGAGGTCACTCTCGCCGAGGGGCTCGCGCTGGCCGCCGGCACCACGCTGCCCCTGCTCGTCGCCGACCCGCCGGCCGCCTGCGCGGTGACGGGGGCCGCGCTGGCCGGGGCCGTCGACGACCTCGACGGTGGCGCCACCGCCGCCAAGGGGCTGCGCGGCCACCTCGGAGCCCTGCGCCGCGGCGAGGTGACGACGGGCACGCTCAAGATCGTGGCGCTGCTCGGCTCCGGCCTCGCGGCCTGCGCGTGGTCGGACCGCCGGGCGGGCTGCGCGACCGGCTGGTCCACCGTGGCCGGTGCCGGCCTCGTCGCCGGCTCGGCCAACCTCGCCAACCTCCTGGACCTGCGCCCCGGCCGCGCGCTCAAGGTGGCCCTGGCGCTCGGGCTCCCGCTGGCCCTGCGCGGCCGTCCCGCCGCGGCCGCGGTCTGCGCGGCGGGCGCCGTCGCCCTTCCTCCGGACCTCCGCGGGGAGACGATGCTCGGCGACACCGGCGCGAACCCGCTCGGCGCGGCCGTCGGGATCGCCGCCGCGCAGGCGCTGGGCCGGCGCGGGCGCCTGGCGGCGCTCGCGGTCGTCGCCGGCCTGACCCTGCTCAGCGAGCGCGTCAGCTTCACCCGGGTCATCGAGGCGACGCCGGTGCTGCGCGAGCTGGACGGGTGGGGAAGGCCGCGGTGACCGCGCCCCGCACGGCCCGGCCCAGCCCCCGGCTGTCCGGCCAGGGCGTGCTCGCCGCCGCCGGCATGGTCGCCCTGGTCACCCTGCTCTCCCGCGCCGTCGGGCTGGCCCGCTGGGTGGTCTTCTCCGACGCCGTGGGCGCCACCTGCGTGGGCCAGGTCTACGTGACGGCCAACACCGTGCCCAACGTCCTCTTCGAGGTGGCCGCCGGCGGGGCGCTCGCGGCCGTCGCGGTCCCGCTGGTCTCCGGGCACCTGGAGCGCGGGCGCGAGGACCTCGCCGACCGCAGCGCCTCGGCGCTGATGACGTGGACGCTGGCCGTGCTGCTCCCGCTGGCGGTCGTCGTGGCCCTGGCGGCCGGTCCGGTCACCGCGTGGCTGCTCGGGACCCCCGAGGGCTGCGACCCGGCCGCGGCCCACGAGGCCGGCCGCCTGATGCTCCTGCTCTTCGCCCCCC
>QEUR01000346.1 GCA_003577095.1 Acidobacteriota bacterium | reverse complement strand
GACCGTGGCCACCAGCCGCAGGTCGTGGCTGGCCAGGACGACCGCGCCGCCCCGGGCCGCGACGCCGGACAGGGTGGCCGCGACCTCGATCGCGTCGCGCCGGTCCAGGCCCAGGGTGGGCTCGTCGGCGAGCAGCACCGGCCGCTCGTGCGCCAGCATCGCCGCGAGGCTGAGCCGCCGCTTCTCCCCGCCGGAGAGCCGGTAGGGGCTCTGCCCGGCCAGGTGCTCCAGCCGGTGCCGCCGTAGCTGCCGGGCGACGACCTCGTCCTGCCGCTGGGCCGGCAGCCCGTGGGCGATCTCGGCGCGCACGCTGGTGCCGACGAACTGGTGCTCGGCGTTCTGGAAGACCATGCCCGGGCGGGGCCCCTCGACCCGCCCGCCGACGGGGTCCAGGAGGCCGGCGAGGGTGAGCAGCAGGGTCGACTTGCCGACGCCGTTGGCGCCGAGCACCGCGACCACCTCGCCCGGGCATACCCGTATGTCGACCCCGGTCAGCAGCGGCGCCGGCGCGGGCTGCCGCCGACGTCTGGCCGGGCCGCCGCGGGCCACCGCGAGGTCGCGGGCGGTCAGCAGGGGAGCGGCCTGCGGCACCCCTCGGGGCGCAGCAGGCTGCATACCCTCCTGCGCCAGTCCCTCCAGCAGCGCGACGTTGTCCGGGTGGCCCAGGCCGCCGGCCGCGCCGGTGAGCGCCCGCAGCTCGGACTCCAGCGGCAGCCAGCAGCCCAGGGCGTGCAGCCGGCGGCCGTGCCGCCCGAGCACGTCGTCGGTCGGGCCGTCGGCGACCACCTGCCCGGACTCGTCGAGGACGAGCGCCCGGGACGGCAGCGCGGCCACGCCCCGGTCGGCGGCCCACTCGTCGAGCCGGTGCTCGACCAGGACGAGCGCCGGGGCGTGGCGCTCGACGGCACGGGCCAGGGCCGCCTGCACCGCCGCGACGCCGTCGGCGTCCAGCATCGAGGTCGGCTCGTCCAGCAGCAGCACCTGCGGCTCGGTGACCGTGGCCGCCGCCAGGGCCACCCGCTGGGACTCGCCGCCGGAGAGCTGGGAGGTGGCCCGGGTGCGCAGGTGCGCGGCGCCGACGACCTCCAGGGCCCGGCTGATCCGGTCGTCGATGTCGGCGGGCTCGACGGCGTCGTTCTCCAGCGGCAGCGCCACCTCCTGGTCGACGACCGGCAGGCACACGGCGGCGGAGGGGTCCTGCGCGAGCACGCCCAGGTGACCGGACCGCTCGACCACCGGGGTGGCCGTCGTGGCGGCGCCGGCGACCTCCACCTCGCCGCCCACCTGCGCGTGGACGGTGTGCGGCACCACGCCGGTGACGGTGTGCAGGAGCGTCGACTTGCCCGACCCGGAGGGGCCGAGCAGCACCACCTGCTCCCCGGGTGCCAGGCGCAGCGACACCTCGCGCAGGACCGGGCGGGACCGGCGCGGGAAGGTGACCGAGACGTCCGCGAGGCGCACCACGGCACCGGTGCCTGCCGGGAGCGTCACGACACCTGCCGCGCG